>JABIPV010000270.1 GCA_018699075.1 Kordiimonadaceae bacterium
CAAGAAAATGGTTTTCGTGAACTGGTTGGCTTGCTTGGTCATAAACCTTTTGAATGCGTCGGTGAAATTGAAGAATGTCAGCAAATTATCAAGTGCCTAACCACGACGGAATGGGCAAATGATCTGTTGGTGAAAAAATTGGCAACAGAACTCAACATAGAAACCCTAGATCAAAATGAATTGAAGAAAGTGGCACTTGAGTACAAGTACGATCACAATATTCCGCAAGAACATTTGGAGCATTTAAATGCCTTTATCCAATCTTGCAAATAAGCGTATCGCCTTATGGGGTATGGGCCGTGAAGGCCGAACGACGTTATCCTTTTTAAAAGATCATTTTCCAAATAAGCAATTTATAATCATTAACGACAAACCAGTTGATGATATTGGTGAAGACATTTTTATTCTGGAAACTGAACTGAGTAATAATTTTGATAAATTTGATGTCATCATTAAATCTCCGGGGATTAGTTATTACCATGATGCGGTGAAAATGATGCTTGACCAAGGCATTGAAGTATCATCAGCGACAAATATTTGGTTTGATATGCCACGTAAGGGAAAAGTAATTGCCATTACAGGAAGTAACGGCAAAAGCACCACCAGTGCACTTTTGCACCATATCTTATTGGAGCTTGGGCAAAATGCAGTGCTAGGCGGTAATATCGGCACACCGCTACTCTCGCTTCCGTTAGATGCGGATTATTATGTGGTGGAGCTATCCAGTTATCAAACATGCGACCTAACGGGGACGCCGGATATCGCGGTTCTACTCAACCTACATCCGGAACATATTCAATGGCATAGAAATCATGAACAATATTATCATGATAAATGTAAACTGCTTAGACGTGGGGCGGATAAAAACATCATTAACATCAATGAACCACGTTTAGAGGCGACCGAAAATAAGGTCTATTTTAATGACCGTGATAATATTCATTTCGAAGGCGGGGTCATTTATAACGGTGATATGCCCGTTGGCGGCACGGACCGCTTCCCTTTACTTGGTGATCATAACCTTGAAAATCTATGTGCGGCGCTGACAATTGCCAATGAACTTGGCTTCACGTTAACGGAATGCCTAAAGGCGAGTTATGGGTATAAAGGGCTGCCACATCGGCTTCAGGTAATTGGGCCGATCAATGACCATTATTTTGTCAATGATAGCATATCTACCGACCCAGAAGCCACCATCGCTGGCCTGCGTGCCCTACATGACAAAGACATAACCTTAATCGCAGGTGGTCAGGATAGAGAACAAGATTACGCGGAGTTATGCGCTCAAATTGATAAACAGAAGTTGAGCGGCGTTATTACCATGTATGAGACCGGTGATCGGCTTTATGACCAGCTCAAAAGCGAAAAAAAACACAAAGCAACATCACTTGAGCACGCGGTGAGAATTGCGAAATCAATCACGCCAAAAGGCGGCTATATTCTCATGTCGCCCGCTTCACCAAGTTATGATGCTTTCAAAGATTTTGAACAACGCGGCGAATTATTTATGAAGTATATTAAATAATTTAAAGCCCCAGCGACTTCGCCTTTATAACAGTTGGCACAAACCTTATTAAAAACAGTAAATAAGCAAGCACCCAGCATATCCCGGATATAGATAAAAGCATTGTATATTGATCAACAAAAAATATCGGTGCAATTATCCGCGTTATAGCGGCAAGGTTGACCAAACATAATATCGACGTGATGATAAATTCATTATTCATAGGCAAGCCTGAATGACCAATAATCGCCCGCGACATCATGCCAAGAGTAAGTGAGCCGGCGGCGCCCACGCTTAAAGCATGATAGGAAAGAATGATATAACTATCATCAACAAAATTGGCATAAGTCATTATGTAAAAACCAATTGCGATCCATAATATACCAATATGCAAGATAACCATTAATGGATCAGATAGCGCAACCCACCCTTTCCATCCCCAGAGCCGAAGAGTAATTAATAATGCGGCAAGTCCTGAGAATGTACCCGTAATATATTGCGGTGCTTCGCCAATAATGCAGATCATCATCGCCACTATTGAAATCATACTTAGCGGTAAAACTAATTTATAATTAGTAAGGTTCAAGTCCGGGTATTTATTTTTTAAAAATGACGGCGCGACACGGCCACCGATAACATTCATCAACATGACAACGAAGAGCAACGCCGCAATGAAGAAATTATTTTCATCTATATTGATCATCCCATTTGCCGCTAAGTGACTGCATAAATTAAAACCTGCAAAAATCGTCAGCATAATAGGAAGAAAGTAATTTCGCTTATTGCCCGTTTTAAAAATCGCCGGCGCGATGCCCATAATCGCCAAAGGCAATAATGAAACATCAATAACGATGGTAATAATATCAGGCAGAGTTGATGAATAAAAAACGGCCAAACGGCCTAAAACCCAAAGCACCGCCAATAAAGCAAGTGGTAATCCAGACGGAGATGGCTTTCCAGTCCAATTTGGCACGGCAGTGAATAAAAAGCCGATAATAACCGACGCGAACACACCAAATATCATTTCATGTTGATGCCACGCAGTCATGGAAAAAGTACTGGGTAAATAATCCGTATACCCTGTGATTAAAAGCACCCAGCACGGCAGCAATAATACAGCGCCAATGGCAGCAAGTGGGAAAAATACTCTAAACCCTGCTGAAAATAATATCTTTAACATAGTCCGTCTCTTTCTTTATTTTCTCGGAAACTAATCCCTATCAGCATTAAAACTTTGATCGATGTCAAGTGTTAGACTTATAGCTCAATATTGTTCTTAATAAATGATAGAAAATCCAGTGATGATTTTGATAAAGGACGTTCCGCAACATGGAGTGCCTTTACGGTAAATTTTATCGGCGGGTTAAAGCCTTTAATCTGAATATTTTCAGGTTTTTGCGATGCCGCCGTACATTTATCAACGATCGCAACACCACTTCCAAGCGCAACCAAACTTCGAGCAACAAAATATGTTTGGGCAATTATTTTTGATTGATAACTGATACTTTCATGACTTAAATGCTGGTCTAATAATTCACTTAAGGGGCCACTATCTTCGATACTGACATAATCAAACCCGCTTAAATCATTCAGTTTTAACCGCCCAGGATGGTGGTCAAATTCTCCGTTACCATAAATACAGACCATCTCACTCTCACCGATTATTGTCTCGGTAATTCCTTCTACTTTGGGCGGATTAAGGGCAAAACCTATTTCTTTATCATATTCATGAAGTGTAGATATCATATGATTAAAATGATCCGTTTGATAAATAAATTGTGCCTTTGGGTTCTCAGACCGGTACTTCTGTATCAGCTTCGGCAATATTTCAATACTTAACGCGGCAACGGAAACTAAACGGATTTTGCCATCAGATGGGTTCTTTAAATTTTCAGAAGTGCTTTTAAGTTTAGTAATTTGCTTATAAATAATTTCTGTTTCTTTAAATAGTATCTTGGCTTCACTAGTTGCGATTAAACGCCCTCTCACCCGTCTGAATAATAGAAAACCAAGTTGGTCTTCGGCATGTTTTAAAATTTTACTAGCTGTTGGTTGGGCAATATTTAATTGACGTGCCGCCCCACTAATTGAGCCACACGAATATACAGCATTAAATATTTCTATCTGTCTTAACCTCATATAGCCATTATATATCATAAGATATAGCTTTAGGCTATAATTTTACATGTTTATTTCATAAGCGGTATTGAGAAATCTGGGTTATACATATCATAGAAAAATCAGGAGACTTTAATGACTGTAAAAAAAGCCAACCAAATGGAAGCCCTTAAAGCACCTTACCACCTTTTTTTAGGCTGTGGTGATAGTGAGCTTGCCATTAAAACATCCCGTGGCATTGCCCAGTGGAACCCGGATGTATGCCTAGGTGAAGTTGCAGGTAACTCAAGCCCTCTTACATTGGGCCTGCCAAAATTAACAATTAAAGAAGCCGCCGACAAGGGTGCGAAAACATTTGTTCTTGGGCTTGCAAATGCAGGTGGTTTTGTTGACCCTGAATGGGTACCCTATATCGTAGAAGCTATTGAATGCGGCATGGATGTTGCCAGCGGACTTCACCGCAGGCTTGATGAAATACCAGAAATTAAACGCGCAGCAGCTAAGCATAATGTTAAACTACATGACGTGCGTCATGGTTGCACTGACCTTAAAACTGGTAAAGGCCTCAAAAGAAGCGGCAAACGTATTTTAACGGTTGGTACCGATTGTTCGGTTGGAAAAATGTATACGACCCTGGCCATTACAAATGAAATGAAAGAACGTGGTTTTAATGTGGATTTTAAAGCCACCGGTCAGACGGGTGTCCTAATCGCGGGATCTGGCATTTGTATTGATGCTGTGGTTGCTGATTTTATATCCGGCGGCATCGAAGAATTATGCCCCGACAATGACCCCGATCATTGGGATGTGATTGAAGGACAAGGTTCATTATTTAATCCAGCTTTTGCGGGGGTGAGCCTAGGATTACTTCATGGTGCACAAGCCGATATTTTGGTCATGTGTATGGAGGCTGGTCGGGACCATATTAAAGACCTGCCCCACATCCCTGCACCAGACTTAGAAGACTGCATTAATTTAAACCTTAAAAATGCCAGCCTAACCAATGCCAATGTAAAGTTAGGAGGAATATCCCTTAACTGCCGTACAATTACATTAGAACAAGGCGAAAAACAGCGTGCTGAAATTGAAGAAAAATTCGGCGTGCCATGTTTTGATCCTATGATCACAGGCGTTAAATCATTTGTGGATAACCTGTAGATGAGAATTTTTACATTTAGGCCTGAGACTTTTGCTCTTCATACACCGTTTGTCATTTCACGTGGTAGCCGCACAGAAACAACAGTGATTGTTGTCGAAGTAATTGAAGACGGCAAAAAAGGATGGGGCGAGAGCTGCCCTACTCCCCATTACGGCGAAAGCGTTGAAAGCGTTTTGGACCAGATTGCAAGCATTGCCCCGCAAATGGAACAAGGGTTAACTCGCGAGAAATTGCAGACAGCTCTGCCTGCAGGTGCCGCGCGTAATGCAATTGATTGTGCCATGTGGGACTTAGAAGCCAAACAAAAAGGTAAAACCATCGCTGAACTTATGGGCCACAACTGGCCTTCTTCACTTCAATCCGTAGAAACCATTAGCATTGGTTCTGCTGAGGCCATGGGTGAAAAGGCAAAGAAACTGGCCAACTTCCCAACTATTAAAGTAAAAATGAACGCTGAAGATGTGAAAAACAGAATTAAAGCCGTTCACCAAAACGCCCCTAAGGCCCGGATCATTGTTGATGCAAATGAAAGCTGGAACCTTGATCTTGTAAATGAAGTGTTGGGCACCTTAAAGGAAAATGGCGTGGTGATGTTAGAACAACCCTTACCACCAAACGAGGATGAGAAGCTTCGCGGACTTAACGCATCCATTCCTCTTGGGGGTGACGAAAGTTGCCATGTGGCAGCTGATCTCTTGCGGTTAAAAGGTATTTATGATGTTGTAAATATCAAACTTGATAAAACGGGTGGGCTAACTGAGGCAAAAAAACTTCTTGATCAAGCCAAAGACATGGATTTTGATATTATGGTTGGCTGTATGGTCGGTACGTCACTCTCAATGGCGGCAGGTATGTTTATTGCTACAGAAGCAAGTTATGTTGACCTCGACGCGCCAACGATGCTTAGTACTGATAGAGATCATTCACTGACCATTAAAGATGGACAAATGTCAGAATTAAACCCAAAGCTTTATGGTGGTGCTACTTAACCCCAGAAATAGGTGAGAATAATCGCGGTTACAGCCATAATTAAGCGATCCTTTTTAGTCAATGCAATTTGAAAAGAAAGCTTCGCACAGGCAACCGCCGTCATAGCAAGCGCGAGCATTAAGGCAATAGGCATAAACGGTTTTAAAAATGTCACGATCGGCAAAAACATCACGGCTACCGGAATACCATAATAATAAAAAGCGCTGATACCGCTGAATAAACTTTCAATCGCTTCTTTACCTTGTTTCCAACGTTCCAAAATGATCACTTGACCACCTGCCCATAGAATTCCCTGAGTAGGAAAGAAAGGTGCGATAACTGCACTTAATGCATTCCTTATGGCTACTGAATAATGAGACCTGCTTAAATTGAATTTTATCGGATCATCAGGACGGTGTTTTTGTGCGCTTTCAATTAAAGCTGTACCCGTTAGAAGATCACCGAATAAAAGAAGATAACTAACAAAAGCCAATGGCAATGCCGCGAGAAAATATTCAATTGAAGGAAATCCAATCGCAAATGGAGACACCTTAGCAAACAGCTCTGTAAATGGAGGAATTAAAAATCCCATTTGAATGTCAAAATTAAACTCCCCTAATAAACTACCAAACACACCCGCAAGAATAAAACTCGGCAGTAATCCAAAGCTTGCGATAAAATCTACAACTTTATTATGCTGTCTCCATTTTTGGAAAGGCCCGTAAAAAGCAATAATTAATGTACTAAGTAATGCCAGCGTCATGGCAGTGGGCATTGCGGTAAAGCTTTCAATATCATCATAAAAGACACGTTTAAAAGCACTGAGGGCAGCGCCAAAAATAATACCCGCCTTTAAGCCATTCGGAATTCGACGAACCATTGTTGCACCTAGTCCAGTTAGTCCCAAAAACAAAACAATAAGGGTAAAATCAAGGGTAAGCGCGGTCATTAATTGAAAGCGTTCCACCGGACTGTCCCCACCGCTAAGCACGAAAGCAAGCGCAAAGGGAAAAGCTGGTGCGATCCAACCGGAGGCATAAGGTTCACCAAAAATAACCACACTGGATGTGTTTAAAATAATGTGGATCATTGATATGGCGATGGCTTCTTCAAAAGTAAGGCCAAAAGCCATTGTTAGCAAGGGAACGAGCGCCAACCCCGATGATAAAGAAACCACAAGACCCTGTATTAGTTCCCGCCATTCAATTCGCATATGAAGGAGCGGAAACCTTGCCGTAAACATGCCCCATTTTAATCCTGATTTATTCATGACTTCTTTTTATAGAGTATGATGAATGAGGGAAAGTAAAGATTTGCATTTAATTGTCTCGTATATTTATTAGTTCATTCTAATAGCAAGATATGATATATAAATTCACACAAGATCAATGTCGCACCCCAATATTATTTACTGAGTAAACGCTAAAGATAAAGTGACGAGAATGAGAATAATTACAATATCTGGCGCAAGCGGATCAGGAAAAACGACACTGGCAGATTTTATCCATAAATCGTTGCCAAAAAGTTTACTGCTTAGCTTAGATCGTTATTATCTAAGCAAAAAACAACAAATTGATAAGAATGGTTTTTGCAATTTTGACGAGCCTTCTTCGCTTGATACTGATCTGCTTAAAGAACATATCACTGATCTTAAAAATACAGGTACCGCCAAGGTTCCTATTTATGATTTCACTATAAGTGAGCGATCTGGATATGAAGATGTATCTGCCACGGGAACAATCATCATAGACGGCCTTTTTGCGGGCGCGGTGCTTTCAGAATTAAGTGATTTAAATATTTTTGTCGATGTGGACCTCGATCTGGCCTTACTCAGGCGTATTCATCGAGATATGAATGAACGGGGAAGAACCCTTCAGAGTGTTACAGAACAATATATGAATTTTGTCCGACCAGCTTATTTCAAACATATTGCGACCATTAAAGCTCGCTCAGACATTATTTTACAAAATAATAATACACCTGAAAAGTTCATAGAAGAAATTGGGAAAGTGTGGAAATTATTAAAGTGAAATTTTAAATTTATCCATTAAGTATTTACCCGCTAGAACCGTTTCATATAACGGCTCATCACCATTATTTACACATGTCTCAATGGCTGTAATTTCGGCATCATAATTAGGGTTCATAAAATACGCGATTGATTGCCTTCGTGCTGTGGAATTGCCGCCTTCTGGTTCAACAACCCTATGCAATGTCGACACCCAGCGATCATTTGTCCACCGTGCTAGTAGGTCACCAATATTAATGATAAATGCGTCGCCTACGCTTGGTGCTTTAATCCATTCGCCTGATGATGACTTGACCTCTAACCCACCAACATTTGGGTCAGCCTTTAATATTGTTAAGCTACCATAGTCAGAATGTGCCCCTGCCCGAAGTTGTCCCGGCAATATTTTAGTAGATAATGAAGGGTAATTTTGTGATCTTAAGGCACTTATATGATGGCTATGGAAAGGGACAAAATAATCGTCTTCAAGTTTTAATGCCACTGCCAGAAGCTGCATGATCTGCGCCCCTAAACTTTCCATCTCCTGATAGTAAGCAGTCCAATTAGTGTGAAAATCTTCCGGCGATTTCGGCCAAATATTTGGTCCGTAATAAAAATGAAAATCTTCATCAGCAGGATGGCCTGATGGCGCAGATAAAGGCCCACTACTAAACGTTTCTTTTCGGTCGGGAGGCGTTATTTCACCAAGCGTCTTACCGAGTGTTTCCCCTTCAATGGGTAAATAACCACGAGGGCAGCCATGATCATCTGATTGCGCCTTCTGTTTTTCAGAATTAGGTTTTTTAAAAAACTTTTGAGCAGACACCCATGTGGCATCACTTATGATTTTAGGCACATCATGATTTTCAATAATTAGAAACCCAATCGATTGACAAATTTCATCGACCCTCGCCGCAATATCACGGCGCTCTTGCTCTGATCCATTTAAAAAAGCACCTAAATCTACACAGGGTAAGGAATTAATATCAGCCATTGTTCATCCGACTATATTCAACAGCAATCTCAGCAGCGAGCTTTGCATTATTTAGCACCAGTTTAATATTGGTATCGAGACTTTCACCACCCGTTTGTTCAGCAATGCGCGCCAGCAAAAATGGGGTCGTATCTTTACCCGTAATGCCTTGTTTATCCATCTCTTTGATAGCTTCTGCAATGGTTTGATCAATATCTTTTGGATCAAGTGCATATTCCTCAGGAACAGGGTTTGTAACCAAAATAGACCCATGAATATTCAGGTCATATTTTGCATGTAGAGCTTTTGCCGCGTCTTTTGCACTATCTATTCTGTAATCTGATTTATAACCGCTAGAACGGGCATAAAAGGCAGGTACTTCATCCGCTTGATAACTGATTACCGGGACACCAACCGTTTCCAGATATTCTAATGTACGGCCAATATCCAATATTGATTTTATCCCTGCACATACAACGCTGACATTGGTTCTTGATAATTCATCAAGGTCCGCGGACACATCCATTGAAGCTTCCCCGCCCCTGTGAACCCCGCCGATACCGCCTGTGGCAAATAATTTAATTCCCACCATATCAGCAATAATCATAGTTGCGGCAACGGTCGTCGCACCGTCGGCTTCACGCGCGACAATAAACGGAATATCGCGCCTGCTTGCTTTGGTAACCTCTAAGCCTGCACGACCAAGATATTCCAGTTCTTCTGCACTGAGCCCCACTTTCAACCGACCTCCAAGGATCGCAATTGTCGCCGGCACAGCCCCATTATCGCGAACCATCGCTTCAACTTCCTTGGCTGTTTCAATATTTCTTGGGTACGGCATACCATGAGAAATAATAGTTGATTCAAGCGCGACAACTGGCTTGCCGCTATCCAATGCGTCTTGAATTTCTG
This sequence comes from Kordiimonadaceae bacterium, assembly GCA_018699075.1. Lineage (GTDB taxonomy): Bacteria > Pseudomonadota > Alphaproteobacteria > Sphingomonadales > Emcibacteraceae > Pseudemcibacter. The sequence continues at coordinate 9,644 of JABIPV010000270.1, forward strand.
GTAAAACGTCCAGATATTGATTTTTTAGTTTATCCATATTCATGCTCACGTATTTTATTAATAGCCGCAACTGACATTGCGGGATTGATTGTAGATTGATGCGCCAAAGCGACTGTTGCGGCGGAAGCCGCAAATTGTGTAGATTGCCTTATTTCCCACCCTTGAAAAATAGCATATGCTATGCCTGCGACAAAAGCATCCCCTGCTCCGCTTGTATTTATCACCGGATGAGAGTGGCTTAAAGTTACCTGTCCTTGTTCTTTACCGTTACTATAATAAACGCCTTCTGGGCCAAGAGTAATGAATATCCTTTTTACGCCTTGATCATGAAACCAGTTCGCCATATCAGCGAGATTATCATCAATGCCGCTTAATGCCTCTGCTTCTTGTCTGTTGGCTTTAAGAGTATGAATTGAACTAAGGTGCGATTTAATCCGTAATGCTTTGGTGCTTGAAACTGTATCAACGATGATATCTTGACCGGCATATGTTTTCATTAAATAAGCCAATGTATCTTCACTTAAATTTGCATCAATTATTATACAATTTGCCTGTTTGATCATATGTTCATGATCGCGCAAATAATTGGCGTCCAAATGATCAACAATGCCCATATCATTAATAGCCACCAACATATCACCGTCATTATTTAGAACGCTTAGATATGTGGAAGTATTCATATCTTCTAACCTCAATGAATGTTCCATATTTATGCCAGATTTTTGTCCGTTGGAAAGAAGCAAGTCACCATAATGATCACAGCCAATTGCCGCAATTAATCTGCTCTCTATGCCTAGTAATGACAAATTTTCAGCAATATTACGGGCGACCCCACCGGGACTTGTGGTTACGCTGCCAATATTTGAATCACATGTGATAAGGGTACCCTTAGGAGCGCCGCAAATATCAACATTTGCACCGCCAATCACCACCGCATAAGGAATACCTTTATTCTGCATTTTGCGCCTGTTGTTCAGCGGTAACTTTGCGTTGGTGCTTAGATCTAATCTGGATATAGACTAAAACAAGTGCAATATATCCGACAATCATTATTCTGCCCGTACTGTCAATATCAGATATCGCGAGTGACGCTTGTACCAATAAAATCAGTATGCCTATGACGCTGATTATTTTGACGGTTTTCTCTGAAAATTTAATATGTGCTTTGGCAAATACATCGGGTAGTTTTTCTGCAAAATAATAGGCGGCAAGTAAGGGAACAACATCATAAATAAACACAAGTCCGCTACCCAACATTATTATGTATGGCATTTCTTTGCCGGCAATAATCGGCGCTGATCCCATCAGTAACAATAAAGTAAGTAATATATGTGGTGTATTAAATCGTTTATTTACGACCGCGAGCCCTTTGGGTAACCATCCATCTTCACACGCAATCATTATTGATTTTGTCGCCCATGAAAATGTTGAATTAATACTGGTTGCAAATGCAAATAAGGCCGCACCAACAATGAAGGCAGTATAAAGTGCAGGAGGCAGTATTGCTCGGGCAACTTCAGCAAGCGTTTTATTTGCCGTTTGTTCAATGGGCAAAATACCAACGGCTACAATGGATACCGTGGCAATAAAAAAGGCCGCAAGTAATGTGCTGTATACAATTGCTCTTGGAAGGTCATGATGTGGATTTTTCATCTCACCGCCCAGTTCCGACACATAATATGCGCCGCCGGTAGCAAATGACATAATCACACAGGCTAGGGCAAATCCACGCCAGCCATCGGGAAACAGTTTTTCTTGATCTGTGAAATTGCTGTAATCGACTTCCAAAATACCGAAAAATATAAGCGACGTTAAGCCACAAAGTAGCAATACAATCATTACTTTCTGGATCGCGGCGGCTTGTTGGATGCCAAATAAATTAACCAGGTAAAATAGCAGCAATATACTCAGGGCAACATATTTACCGTTTAATTCTGGCAATAGTGCGAGGGCATATTCCGCGAACCCAAGCGCAAATAAAGCGATAAGAATATGTGTGACAAGTAGTAAGGCAAGAAAGAAAAAAGCCGGCTTTGGCCCAAGAACACGTTTACAATATACGTAAAGCCCTCCGGTAGCGGGCATCGCCGACCCCATAAATACAACAGGTAATTGTTTGATGATCGAAAAAATAGCAGAAAGAAGTATGGCAAAGGGTATTGCGTAAGCTGTAAACCCAATACCAATACCCACTAAAACTAATATTCCTGAACCAATAACTTGCCCGAGCGCAATCGCAAATACGTCCCAAAAACTCAGTGTCTTTTTTAACTTCATCGCTTTTTCACCCGTGTTATTATTAGTTACATCTTAGAAAGTGCATTATCAAAGTCTTCGATTAAATCATCAGCATCTTCAACTCCAACTGAAAGGCGGATC
>JABIPV010000079.1 GCA_018699075.1 Kordiimonadaceae bacterium
AAAGATAGTTTGTCGCGATCTCCACCACTTCCGGCGTATCGTTAAAAAAGCTAGCGAGTGTTTCTGCGAGCAGGGCAATAACCAGTGCCAGGAACAATCCCCATAAAACACAAAAAGAGCTGCAATGGCGAGAGGCTATTCTCATTCTTTTGAATTTTTCGGCACCCATATTTTGACCCATGAAGGGGGCGATTGCAGCGGCTGCAGCGAAGAAAGTAATGCGGCATATGGCCTCTACGTTATTAGCGATATTAAAGGCCGCAACTGCATTTGTGCCATATGTAGCGACCATTGCCGTAACGGCGCCTGTTGCAAAAGGCGTGATTAAATTTGTACAAGTGGCAGGGATAGCTACATGCATGATGGTTTTTGAGCTGCTGACAAAACTTTCAAGAACCTTTCGGCTATAGTCCAGCAGATCAAATTCAAATTTTAGATAATAAAATGCAGAAATAAGGGTGACAAGTCGCGTAAGCAATGTGGCAATCGCGGCGCCCTTTAATCCTAAAGCAGGAATAAAGTAAAAACCCATGATTAAAATAGGGTCGAGTATGGCATTTATAATTGAGGCATAAATCATGATCCGACTTTGAAGCCCGGTTCTTCCCATGGCTCTTATTTGTCCAAGGCTGACCATAGGGACAATGATTAGAAAAATGCTTGGCCACCATATTTGCATATATTGCCAAATTAATTCTAAATCCGCTTCTTTTGCACCTAATAAGCCAAATAACCAGTCATTTAGACTAAGGCCGATAATCGTGAGTGCTATGGAAAGAATGAAAGATAGTAATATGGCATTGCTGGCTATATTTCGAATAAAGTTAGGATCACCTTTTCCCAGCGCCCGTGATAAAACAGAAGACGTTCCCATGCTCATGCCAACTGAGGCGGAAACCACGGTCATGACTATTGGGTTGACAAAACCCATTGCGGCCAGCTCAGGTGCGCCGAGCTGGCCGATGAAATAAGTGTCTACTATATTGAAGGCCATTGTGGCAGCAATGCCGCCGACCATTGGCCAGCCCATGTCCCATAAATGTTTGCCAACAGGACCGGTCGTTAAATCAATATGTTTACGCTGCTTTTTGGCAGGTATGTTTATGAATATTCCTCCTCAAGCTCAAGGAAATTACAAATAAGTTTCTTGGCGTGACTAAGGTCCGTATTGCGCCATGCATTGGCGACCATAACGTTTGGATCACCTGAATGAAGGCGTTCATACATTTGTTGACGTGAGCCAAATCCATCACCGGTTAAGTCCCAAGCAAATTTACAAAGTTTATGACGGTCCATGGGCGAACTTTCGTGGCCACGCATATAGACGTCTAAATATTCTTTAATTTCAGGATTTTCCCAGTCTTTTGCAGTGGGTAAGAAAATCAGGGAACTGGTGCCGATATGTTCAACAAGCTCTATAAAACGTTCTGATACCATGGTTGTAAAGGCACGACGTTCTGGCCCTTTGGCAGGTTTATAATTTCCTGCGGCTGTTTTACTAGCCTTAAGCAAGGAAAGTTCAAAGCTAGATCTTATCGCTCCGGTATAGGTGCACATTTCACCTAACTTGGCGACAACTTCAGGACGTTTAATAATGCCGGATGTTGTGGCGAGCATTTCTGCAATCGCACATAAGATTTCCATACGAAGTACGGATAGTGATCCACCGGCAAAGCTTGCCCAAGTCATGACACCGCTTCTGAAAAGTTGATTTGCTTTTAAAGGTTCGCGATATAAGAAAACACGTTCCCATGGAATAAATACATCATCAAATACGATTAGGCTGTCTACTTCGTCATATACGGCAGACGCAGGGTGATCAATTGGATCACGGCCGCCATAACTTTCCCGTGCAATTTGGCTTAGGCCAGGTGCATCACACGGTACTGTAAACCACATGGCATATTCTTTTTCTTCTGGTTTAAAGCCATAAGTTGGGCAAATCATAATTTCATTTGAAAATAAACCAAAAGTGTTAAAACGTGCGCCGCGGACAATAATGCCGTCGTCACGTTCTTTAACAACGCGTACACAACGATCAGGATCTTCTGGCGGGCGAAGTGATTTATCCATGCAAGGATCATGTAACCCGTGTGAGAGGCATAAATCATTTTGTCGCGCATATGTAAGATAAGATTCCGCATTTTTTGAAAGTTCGGGGTTTAATTTTTCAAGTTCATGGCGAAGGTCATAAATACCAACTGTCATCCCAGCAACGAAATCTGGAAGACGACCAAGCATTCCCATGGCATCATTTACCCAAATTTCAGTATTTCCTTTGCGGCCTTCAAGCATTTCCATCGTCGGTGTGGTTGCATATGAATATGAACAGCGTACACCGTCTTCATCAACAAAGCTCATTTTATCCTGATATTCAGGATTATGTTGCTTGTCATAGGTTTCTGCAATTTTATGAGCCATTTTTGTAAAGGCGGGGTGCGTGGTTACGTCTTCAACCTTCTCACCCTGATAATAAACAACGCGGCCATCACGGAGACTTTCTAGGAAATCAGCACCGCTTTTAATGCCTTTACCTTTTACGTCTTTATAAGAACCCATTTCTTCTGCCCGTTCGGTAACAGGTTTGTCCAGTGTCGTTTTTATTTCCATGATAATCTCCATAAATTAATATAAAGGCATCCTAGCTGTTATTATAACAATGATCAAGAAAATAATGTTATTATAATAACAGTAGAAAAGATTAGATATTATCTAGTATATGAGCAAATTTAGCTTTGACTTTTTTCAATTGCTCTTCTGTGCATCTTGCAACTGGTGGGAATTCATCAATCCAAGAAAAAGGACGACAAGCATCTACAACTGCGCGAGAATTAGTCCGCTGACCTTTAGGGATGCGTGGGTCAAGCGGTCCGCTCCATGCGTCACGAATGAAATCAATGCTTTCTGCTGGATCGCACCTCGTGCTTAAGGCCCAAAGAACTTCGAACATGTTACTGGGGTCAATATCTTCATCAACGACAATGGTCCACCGTCCCATATAACTTGCTGATTGGCAATTAGCGGCCATCATCGCGGCTTGTTTTGCATGGCCGCCGTATGCTTGCTTTAAGGATATAACGTTAAACATGCGCGCACCGCCAGCTTCATGGCACCAAACGCCCTGAACACCATTTAGCCCTGCTTTTTCTATTTCGTCCCAAATCATGCCTGATTTCATTACGCATTTGCAGAATGAAAAATCTGAAGGCGGCATCATTGGGCTGGCAATGGTCATGATTGGATTATGTCTGTAATAAACCCGTTCTACGCGCATTATCGGTTCATTACTGACTTCGCTGGCATAATATCCTGTGAATTCACCAAATGGACCTTCTGGTAATGTTTCATCAGGGTACATTGCCCCTTCAAGGACTATTTCACTGTGCGATGGCATCGGCAGACCGTAAAGCTCACTTTTAACGGTTTCAAAGGGAATGCCGCGATGGCCTCCGGCCCATGCAAATTCGGAAAGGCCATATTTAATTTCATTACCGGATGCTAGGAAAAGTAAAGGATCATGACCGATGCTGATGAGTACGGGGCAAGGTTCGCCATTAGCCCAATATTTTTCACGAATTTGTCGACCTTGTTTTCCTGGGGACATCCATAGGCCGACAGTATTTTTATTATGAAGCATTGATCGGTATGTGCCGATGTTGGTCCAGTCATCTTCAGGATCATGCATTATGACAAGATCATCTGTACCTATATAGCGACCACCATCAAGCTCATGTAGGAAAGGCACGGGAAATTTAAGCAGGTCTACCTCATCATCTCGGTCGATGTTTTCCAATATCGGCCCTGTATCCACCTCTATCGGCGGAATTGGCGCATAATCCTGCATTCTCTCACGATATGATTTTACAACATCCATCGGGCATTCGGGGACGGGAAAGCCAAGGGTAATTGCCAAGCGTTTTGAAGAGTTTGTCAGCCCGGAAACCACTGTTTGACCACTGTCAAATCCGGGAACATCGGTAAATTGAATGGCGGGAGGGTTATCAGAATTGTCGTGATAAACCGCTTCCATCAGCGTGCCCATCTCAAGATTCCAATCAGCACCGGGTATTTGAAGAAGTTCGCCTGCTTTTTCGACGCGTTCAATCAGTTCACGTAAATCTTTATGTGGATGGTCGTATTCGTTATACATTTATTATTCCAGCTTCATTCCTCGAATTATTCCCAGGTCATAAAACCCATAGCGTTTCCGGTTCCGGCTTCTGAGCGATAACAGGGAATATAATCCTGCATATTAATTTTAAGGCCGCTGCCTTTTAAAATGGCCGCTGTGGTGATCCAATTTTTTATTTCCGATGTGCCGCTCCGTAGATAATCTTCTGGAAGGGCGCTTAAGATATCCATGTCTAAATTTATCAGGCCTTCAATCACACCTTTATCAAATTCTTCATCGATGACAAAATGTGTAAGACCACCTGATCCGCAAACGGCAACACGGTAATCTTTTGGATATGCAGCAACGGCGCGACCAATGGCTTCACCTAAAGCAACACAGCGCGCTGCGGAAGGTTGATTAGGCGGATAAAATGTATTTAAACAAACATGGATCGCTGGGATTGGCATTTGCATTAATCTGCGATAAATAAAGCCATAGGCATGTGACATGCCACGTGGCCCCTTTGGCCCATCGGGTAAGGATTTCATAGCATGGATATCAAAATTTTCAGCCATTAACGATGAAATGACATGACTGGAAAACTCAGAATCAATAGGATATGTGGTGTCTTCTGCCGCGGACGTACCTTGTGCGGCGATGCCAATGCCGGGGGGCATTTTGGCAATTCTTTCTGGGGAGATAGACATATGATCAACAGTATCACCATATAACATACTGATGGCCGGGGTGTTGTTTTCGTTAAAAACTTCACGCTGGTCGTTGCCAATAATGATCAGGATATCAGGATCCATCTGTTCCAATTTGGTGCCGAGCTGTTCAATGGAATGCTGACAAGCCGTGTGGCGTTCTGTACGAATGGGCAACGAGGATTGATGATCAAGTTTTTCATCTTTACGTAGTTCAACAAGTTGATCATAAACATATGATTTTCCGCGATATTCAAGGGAAGGATTTTTTTTGTCCGCTTCAACCCTTAAATGCCATTTATCTGGTGGTGTGGAAAGAAGGGGACTGTGTGAGGTGCCAAATCCAAATACTATTTCTGCCATTATTTATACCCTATTCATTACCTGTATTGTCTTTTATTGAATTGTTGAATCTTCATAACTGGCGTGACCGCCTTTATCCGTATCAAAAATAGGTCTTTCATCTACCCAGTTTTGCGTATTGTCGTATATTTCTTTGCTATAGGGAAGAAAAACTATTCGTTCACCTGGACCAAAGCTTCTGGTGTCCATAATTTTCTGGAAACGTTCTGGGAAATCATTCTTAAAATAATGGGTGTATTTATCATGGCGTAAATCTATGTCGGCTTGGGCGCGGGCAAGGGCACGGTAAAGTTTATCTAAATCTTCTTCCGCTGCATCTTCTTGTGCCATAGCAGCAATCATAAAGGTCGTATCAATGATTTTACGAAAGCCCAGTTGTTCAGCAAGGTACATTGGCGCCCCAAACAATGTTGCTGCGGGTATTTCACCGTCAAGCATCAATTCGGTTCTTTGAAAAAGCATGCCACCAAAATGAAGGTCTATGTCTGAACCATCCATGTAAGGCTCTAACGCCTGAATGGTGGCGTAGTGGCTTCCTGATTGATAACCTACAGTGATTTTTACACCTTTTAAATCTTCCGGTTTTTGTACGGGAGAGTCTTTTGGAACATAAATGCCTGATGGGGTAACTGAATAAGCTTTGGCGTATAATTTCCCTAGTCCTGCGGCCGCAGCCTTATTAACGGTCCAATGACATGCTGAACTTATATCGCATGTACGGCCATGTTCAAATGACTGGTAGGCCCCACTTATTTCTTCTTTTGGCAGCTCTGTTGCTGATTTTTTACTTAATTTTGCCATACGGTCGATTTGAATAAATTCATAATCCAGACCTTCGTCCTTGAAATAACCTTTTTCCTCAGCAACCCATTCTTGAAGGCGCATGTGAGGTCCGATAACTAATTTACCCATGATAAGCTCCTGTGATAATGTTCTTTTATTTTTTATTTATACTGTTATTATCATAACTAATAAGATTTAAGTCAAGTGTTATTATAATAATACATCGCGGCTAAAAAATGAAAGGAAAATAGGGTGAAGAACACTTTTGCCACTCTAATGAGCATTTTAATGCTCGTGACTGTTACATCTTCTTGGGCACAAGATGACCCTAATATTTCTGAACAAAGATATCGACATAGCTTAAAGACGCTTTCTTCTGATGAATTTGAAGGACGTGCCCCGACAACTATTGGTGAAGAAAAGGCAATCGCCTTTATCACCGATCAATTTAAAAAAGCAGGTGCGTCGCCGGGTGTCGAGGGTAGTTATCTTCAAGGCGTTGATCTTGTTTCTATGGAAACGACTGAAGCAAAAATGAGCTATTCCATAGAGGGTAAAACAACGAGCATAATCCAAGGAGAGCACATAGTTGCCTTAACCCGCCATGTTAAAGAAAATAACGCACTCACTGATTTGGATGTTGTATTTGTCGGGCACGGTATCGTCTCCCCAGAATATGATTGGAATGATTATGAAGGTGTCGATGTTAAAGATAAAATCGTCATCATCCTTAATAATGATCCAGGATATTTAACCGAGAATATATCATTTTTCCTTGGCAGAGGTGTCACTTATTACGCCAGAAATAGCTATAAATATGAAGAAGCAGAACGCCAAGGCGCACGAGCAGCATTTATCATCCAAGACGAAAGAACAATGAACGGAGACTGGGATCGGCAGGCGACAAGAAGCATGAGGCCTCGACTAGTTCTTGATAGTAATAAAAGCAATAGTGTTGAGGTAGAGGGGTGGGTCCGCAACGAATTTGCAGCAGAACTTCTTGCAAATTCAGGACTGGATTATGCGAAAGAGAGTGAAGCGGCATTGATCAGAGGATATAAAGCAAAACCCCTTAATTCTAAAATGTCCTTGAGCTTAACATCAAAACTTATTCACTCACGCTCATATAATGTACTCGGGATTGTGCCGGGTACTGAGAGGCCAGAAGAGTATGTATTTTATATGGCACATTGGGACCATGTCGGTAAGGATGAAACTCTGGTTGGGGATCAGATTTTTAATGGTGCCCGTGATGATGCATCCGGTGTTTCAGCGCTGATTGAGCTTGCAAATGCTTTTGCAGCGAAGCCCGCAAAACGAAGCGTGGTGTTTATGGCGGTAACGGCCGAAGAAAGTGGCCTTCTTGGGTCATTTCATTATGTTCAAAACCCCATTTATCCGCTTAATGATATTGTCGGGGCGTTAAATCTGGAAATGATGAATTTTTGGGGTGAGACAAGCGATCTTCTTGTCCACGGGATTAATAATTCACCAGAAATGGATGCGTGGATACATGAAGCAGTGGTGGTGAAACAGGGGCGTACACCAAAACCATTTGGCCGTCCGGAAGCGGGAATAGCTTACCGCAGTGACGCGTTTAGTTTTAATCGATCGGGTGTCCCCGTAGTGGGTCTTGCAACAGGTACAGATAATATCGAAAAAGGAACTGAATGGATGCGGGCGCAAGGCTTAGATTACATTAGAAATCATTATCACAAAGTGACCGATGAATACCGCGAAGATATGGATTTAAGGGGCGCCGTAAAAGATACGGAAGCGCTTTATTTTATGGGTGAAGCCATGGCCAATAGCGATAAGTTTGCAAATTGGTACGAAGGTAAAGAATTTAAATACCTTCGCCCAAATCGGTAAAGATTTACTTCGCCAGAGGAAGTTTTTTGAAGGCTTCTACTTGTCCCGTAATGGCGCGTTCTGTTGGCAGGCGTTCAATGCTAGAGGCACCAAAGAAACCATTGATGCCGGGCATTCTGGCAAGAGCTTCTTCTACCGCTTCTGGTTCATCGAGTGGTCCGCCGTGGCAGATTACAATAACATCTGGGTTAACACTACGTCCTGCTTCAGCAATTGCCATAACTTTATCTATGGTTTCATCCAAACTATAGGCAACGCCTGCACCAATACTTCCTGCCGTAGTTAATCCAACATGGGCGACCAACTGATCTGCGCCTGCTTTTGCCATATCGATGGATTCTTGTTCTGTAAATACATAAGGCGATGTGAACATGTCCATTTCATGGGCAAGGCGGATCATTTCAACTTCTTTATCATATCCCATACCTGTGGCTTCAAGGTTCTCTCTAAAATTACCATCAATAAGTCCCATCGTAGGAAAATTTTGAACACCAGAAAAACCAGCGTCTTTTAATTGTTTAAGAAAAACTGGCATAAGACGGAAGGGATCCGTACCGCATACACCTGCAAGAACAGGAATATCCTTTACAACGGGAAGGACTTCAGAACCCATTTCCATAACGATGCCATTGGCATCCCCGTAAGACATATATCCGGCTAGCGAACCACGGCCCGCCATACGGTAACGTCCTGAGTTATAAATGATCAATAAATCAGCACCACCTGCCTCAGCAAACTTTGCAGAAATGCCTGTGCCTGCGCCGCAACCAACGATTGGCACCCCTTTGGAAATTTGGTCATGTAATCGGGAAAGTATTTCTTGTCGTGTTAAAGCCATTATGGTTCTTTCTTATATTTAAGTAATTCTATTACTGAACAATAGGATTAAAATAACTTGAAGGCAATAATGACTTTTATGCGGTTTGTTCTTTTAACCATTTTCTTAGGGCGACAACGGGGGAATAGGAAGTGTGAGCCTTGGGTGTGACAAGATAATAACCGGCGTTGTTTCTTAATGGCTCGTTTATCAGTACTTGAAGCTCTCCTCTTTCCAACTCAGTTTGGATAAGAAAATGCGGTAGCATGGCGACGCCTAAACCGGCTACGGCGGCTTGGGTTACCATGGCGAATTGTTCAAGCACCATGCCTTTGTTGGTGGACGCTTCTAGTTGATGTTGTTCAAACCAATCAGGCCACGAGGTTGGTCTGGTTTCTAAGTGTAGCAGAGGTAGTGAGTTGAGGTCGGCAGGAATGTTTATGTCATCCGCGCCTACCAAAGAAGGAGCAGCAACAGGAACTGCTTGTTCGCTCATTAAATAAGTGGCATCTGCGTTGGGCCAATTATCCGTACCGAAATGAATAGCAGAATGTAAATTTTCATTATCAAAATCGAACTGTGTTAATTTACTGGAAAAATTTACCGTTATTTGCGGGTTCTTTTTAAGGAAATCAGGAAAGCGTGGCATCAACCACCTCATGCCAAATGTGGGAAGAATGGCAAGGTTGAGGGTTTGACCTTGTGTATCGCTCATGGCGTTAAGGGATGCATTTCGAATTGACCGAAGAGAGTCCGCTATTTCCTTGGCGTATATTTTACCAGTATCGGTTAGTTCAATCGTTTTTTTTATGCGCCTGAATAAAAGGATGCCTAATTGGTTTTCTAGGGCGTTAACTTGTCGGCTGATAGCACCTTGTGTAAGGTTTAATTCTTGTGCAGCCTCTGTAAAGCTACCGTTTCTGGCAGAAGCTTCAAAGGCAAGCAACATACTTGTACTGGGGATGAGGCGTCTTTGTCCTAACATTTCACACTCTATTCATTACTAAAACTCATGATCTTATGATCAAGAATGAGTTGTTATTTCGATTAATTTTATGTATTTTATGGCAAATTTTAATTTAATGCAATATTTTGAAGTGAGTTTTGGTAATAAAACACTTCAAAATCACCTAAACCAAAGACATTAAGGGTCAAACGATGAATGTTCAAAAGCCAATTAAGATAAAATATGCACCAAGTGAGCGTGAAGCTGAATTTTTAGCGAAAGTTGAAAATGCAAAATACGACCGTAAAATTGTAGCCGGCCTTCAAAAATTCATCGATGGTAAAGTTGATGATGATATGAAGAGCTTTTATAGCCAAGAAGAAATTGATGCGATTTCTGCACTTAAAGGCACCAACCGCGACCTTGAAGCACGTATGCCTGTGAAAATGACTCGTCATTATTTTGAACGCGCACAGAAAAGCTCACCGATTAGAACACTCATAAAAGCCAGCCCAAATGAAACATTTGACCTTGCTGGTTCAGAAGACCCTGGTAAGCAAATGAGCTATAGTCCTGTTGAAGGTCTCATTCATAAGTATGAGCTTGGCCTTATTTATGTGGCGTCGACATGTTCGGCCCATTGTCGTTTTTGTTACCGTGAAGAACTGATTGCGAAAAAAGAAATTGTTCGTGAAGATGGTTCCATTCAAGCCAAAGGCCTCGCACAAATACTTGAACTTACAGATTACATTAAAGAACATAACAGAATTGTTGACGCAAACGATGGGCGCCATCCTGATACGGGTCGCGAAAGACTTCGTGAGATTTTAATGTCTGGTGGTGATCCTATGGTTCTTGCCAATAAGGGTATTGCCTCATGGTGGGCCGCTCTTTCAGAAGCAGGTATTGAAAGCATTCGTCTTGGTACTAAAGAACTTGCGTTCTTCCCAGAACGTTTTGATGAAAGTTTCTGGAAAATGGTAGATGATTTCCATGCCGCATATCCTGAAACAAAACTTCGTTTTATGATCCACTTTAATCACCCAGATGAGTTTTTGGAAAAAGACGAAAATGAAAACTATATTGAGCTTCCTGGAGGGGGTCTTAAATGGGTTGAAGCAACAAAACGGGCAGTAGGTGAATTTGGTAAACGTGGTTGGATCACTGTTGATAACCAGTCACCGATCATTAAAAATATCAATAACGATGCAGATGCACTTCGTATTATGCAGCGTGAACTGCGTCGCAATAAAGTTGAAAACCATTATTTCTTCTGTGGGCGTGATATTGTTGGTCATAAAGCGTTTAACGTAACAATTGAAGAAGCATGGAACATTCTTAATACATCGCAACGCGGCTTATCCGGTGTTGAAGCACATGCCCGTCTTTCAATTACTCATTATTACGGTAAAACAGAAGTAGTTGCTGTGACTAATGAGCCTATGGAAGGCGTTAAAGGTGGCGAAAACGGTGTTGTGATCTTTAAGCTTCTGCGTTCAGCAGAAGATGCGCCGAAAAAAGGTCATACAGCGATTGTGGGTCGTAACCCAGACGCGATTTGGTTTGACGGGTATAAAGACCGTGTGATTTATGATGAAGCAGGTCTATTCAGCATCAAAGCGTAAATCTCATAGGAAGAAAAATTTATGATCAATAAACAGATAAGCTCTGTTGAAGAGGCGGTGGCGAACATTCATGATGGTGCCACCGTTATGATCGGCGGGTTTGGTGAAGCTGGTAGCCCTATCGAACTAATTCATGCGCTGATTGACCAAGGAGCAAAGAACCTAACCGTTGTAAATAATAATACGGGGTCCGGTCATGTAGGGCTCGCGGCACTGATTGAAAATCGCCGTGTGGCAAAAATGATTTGTTCATTTCCAAAATCCGCAAATTCATTAGTATTTCCTGACCTTTATACTAAAGGCGAGATTGAACTTGAACTTGTCCCGCAGGGAACCCTAGCCGAACGTATTCGTGCGGGTGGTGCTGGTGTGCCGGCATTTTATACGGCAACATCCGTTGGAACACCGCTTGCAGAAGGAAAAGAAGTTCGAAACATCAAAGGCCGTGATTATGTTCTTGAATATGGTCTAACGGCTGATTTTGCCCTGATTAAATGTTTAAAAGCCGACCGATACGGTAATCTTATTTATAATAAAACGGCCCGTAATTTTGCCCCTGTTATGGCGATGGCTGCGGACGTGACGATTGTTCAAACCAAGGAGTTTGTTCAAGCAGGTGATCTTGACCCTGAAATCGTGGCGACACCGGGTATTTTTGTTGATCAAATTATTACTGTCGCTGATCCTTTACTTGAATCTGTGCTTGTCAATGCGGGGGAGGTTTACCCATGAGTGAAGTAGAACAAATTGGTTGGAACCGCGAACAAATGGCTGAGCGCGCGGCGCAAGACATTCCAAATGGTGCCTATGTCAATCTTGGTATTGGGATTCCTGAAAAAGTTGTACGTTATGTCCCTGCGGGTCGCGAAGTGATTTATCATACGGAAAATGGCCTGCTTGGTATGGGCGATGCTCCTGAAGCAGGGCAGGAAGACCCTGAACTTATTAATGCTGGTAAAAAACTTGTTACCGCCATTGCCGGCGCGGCATATTTTCACCATGCGGATAGTTTTTCGATGATCCGTGGTGGTCATATCGATATTTGTGTTCTTGGCGCGATGCAAGTCGGCGAAAATGGCGATCTTGCCAATTGGTCTACGGGTAATCCAGACGCAATTCCTGCTGTTGGCGGCGCGATGGACTTGGTAGCTGGTGTTAAAACCATTCGGGTTATCACCCAGCATGTGACCAACAAAGGATATCCAAAGCTGGTGTCTGCCTGCACATTCCCCTTAACAGGCGCGGGTGTGGTAAGTAGAATTTATACGGACCTTGCCGTGATTGACGTAACGCCGGAAGGTTTCAAAGTTGTTGAACTGGCCCCCGGTGTTGATTTTGAATATGTTCAGGAAAGAACGGGCTGCGACTTAATCGCCGCGTAAAAGGATTTATAAAGATGTCTAAAAGTTCAGAATTATACGAGCGTGGTCTTAAAGTTATGCCGGGCGGCTGTAGCCGTAATACGATCCTGCGTAAACCTCACCCGCTTTACGTGGAAAAGGGCGAAGGTTGTTATGTAACCGATATTGAAGGCGTTGAACGTGTTGATTTCGCCAATAACATGTGTTCATTGGTTCATGGTCATGCCCATCCAGAAGTAACGGCTGCCGTTAGTGCGCAACTTGCCAAGGGTACTGCCTTCACCATTGGTACAGAAGTGGAAGTTGAATTCGCAGAACATATCATTAGCAGAAGTGATGCTTTTGAAAAAATGCGCTTTGTAAATTCTGGCACAGAAGCGGTGATGAGCTGCTTAAAAGCTTCCCGTGCTTTTACGGGCCGATCAAAAATTGCCAAGGTAGAAGGCGCATATCACGGACTTTATGATTATGCCGAAGTAAGCCAAACTTCAAAACCGGAAAACTGGGGCGATGCGGATAACCCAAATAGTGTGCCTGTTGCTTACGGTACACCAAAAGCGGCTCTTGAAGATGTTGTGATCATTCCTTTTAATGAACCGGAACGTGCTATTCGAATTTTAGAAGAAAATGCAGATGATATTGCCTGTGTTCTTCTTGATGTGATGCCACATCGTGTTGGCTTGATCACTGCCGATGATGCCTTTATCCAAGCGATTTATAAATGGACACGCAAAAATAGCAGTTTGCTTGTTTTTGATGAAGTGATCACTTTTCGCTCTAACTACGGTGGTGCACAGGAATGGTATGAGGGCGTAACCCCTGATCTTACGGCCATGGGTAAAATGATTGGTGGTGGTTTCCCTGTGGGTGCACTTGCCGGTCGTGCTGATGTTATGGACACGATGGACCCGCTTGCAAGCAAGGTGTTGTTCCCTCACTCCGGAACTTTCTCAGCCAATCCAATTACAATGACAGCTGGTCTTGTTTCAATGCAAATGTTTGATCAGAACGCAGTTATCAGGCTGAATAAGCTTGCTCAATATGCACGTAATTCAATTACCGAAGCAATTAATTTGGCGTCAGTGCCCGCATGTGTGACAGGGGCTGGGTCAATGTTTCGTATTCATATGAAAGCGGAAGCGCCAATAACATATCGCAGCGGTTATGTAACACCAGAAGAAGCAGCGCTTACCAAAACTTTACTTGATCATTTATTTGATGATGGCATCATGATGATCAATACCTGTTCCGGTGTGCTTTCAACCGTGATGGCAGAAAAAGAAATTGACCGCCTCGCCGAAGCAGTGCTTGGTGGATTAAATAAAATGAAAAACCAATTTTAAAAAACTATTTTTACAAGGCTGAAATATGAAAGACGTTTTTATTTGCGATGCAATTCGTACTCCTGTTGGTCGTTATGGTGGCGGTCTTGCCGCCGTGCGTGCGGATGATCTTGGCGCCGTACCGATTGCGGCACTGATGGAAAGAAATAAAAACGTTGATTGGGCAGCCGTTGATGACCTGACATATGGTTGCGCAAACCAAGCAGG
>JABIPV010000075.1 GCA_018699075.1 Kordiimonadaceae bacterium
ATTTTGGCCAATTCTTTTTGGAATGTTGCTCCGGTTTCAACAATTGTCTTTAGTTCTTTTTCTGTTGAAAAGAACTTCTCATATAATTTTTCATTTATTTCTTCGGAAAAGGTAATTTTTTTAGCAACCATACTTTCAATAACTTTTGAAAGATTAAGATCTGATTGCGATGTATGTGAATACCACAGGTGATAATTCTTCGGCGTAGGGACAACTTCATAATTAGTCATGAGGTTAAGCGCTAAGCCTGAATTATTCCATATAAAGTCTTTGTCGTTCTCGGATAGAAATTTAGTCATTGTTTTTATTCTCTTAATTATATTCTTTTATTTTCTAAAACTTACCCCGGGTCGTTGTCGATTCTATATTTGATAATAATAGCATGATTTTAAAAATTGGTTAAATTAGTATCAACTTAAAAAGTTTTATTTTCAAGGGCTTAAATATACTTTTTTATTAAAAAAAATAACATGTTTTTCAGCTCCATAAACAAGTTTCTATGATACATGTTTATGGAGCTGAATAAATTAATGTTTATAAGGAGATAGGCGCAAAGAAGGATATTATTTAACGTATTAAGAAATCGGGAACATGATCACCTAAACCGATAACAGGTTCTTTACTTTTATGACGATTTTCATCATTCATATTTTTTGGTTTATTTGTATTTTGCGCTTTTGTATCTCTCGAAGGTTGCTTTTTTTCGCTTTTGGGTGCGCTTTTAACATCTTCTTTTGGCCGTGAAGGTCGTTTTTGCTTGCCATCTTCAAGTAAAGAATCGGGTACTTTATATATCGGAATATCTTTTTCCAAAAACTTCAGAAGTCCATCAAGGTATTTTTTATCAAACTGTGTACTTAATGTAAAAGACGTTCCTGTCTTTCCCGCGCGTCCTGTGCGGCCAATACGGTGAATGTAATCTTCCGGGTTTGATGGTACATCGAAATTGAACACATGGCTTACATCTGGAATGTCAAGGCCACGTGCGGCCACATCGCTGGCAACAAGTATTTTTATTTTTCCGGTTTTGAAATCATTTAAAACTTCCATGCGGGTAGATTGATGTAAATCTCCATGGAGTTCTGCCGCACTATATTTATGCACCTTGAGCGATTTATTAACGATTTTGACTTCTTTTTTACGGTTACAAAAAATGATCGCATTCTTTACGTCATCACCGTCCAGTATATGACGTAGTACCTGACGTTTTACGCTGTCATTGCCTTTAAACTTAACCAAATGTTGTTTAATGGTGGTTGCTGTCGCCGTTGGTGCGGAAACTTCAAATTCTTTTGGATCTTTAAGAAACGTATCGGTAAGTCTTTTAACTTCGGGTGGCATAGTGGCGGAGAAAAACAAAGACTGGATTTTCTTTGAAAGCATTTTACAGATTTTCTCAATATCAGGGATAAATCCCATATCAAGCATTCTATCGGCTTCATCAACCACGAGAATTTCAACACCGTTAAGCATCACATTGCCACGTTCCATATGGTCGAGCAGGCGACCTGGTGTCGCAATCAAGACATCTACACCTTTATCAAGCTTTTTAACTTGTCCGGCAAAATCGGTACCGCCAATAAGTAGAGCGCAAGTAAGTTTTGAATTTTTACCGTATTTATCAAAACTTTCCGCAACCTGCGCCGCAAGTTCACGGGTCGGCTCTAATATCAGCGAACGCGGCATACGGGCACGTGCTCGTCCTTGTGACAGGATATCAATCAGTGGTAACGTGAAGGACGCCGTTTTACCGGTTCCTGTTTGGGCAATCCCTAATATATCACGCCCTTGAAGGGTGCTGGGGATGGTTTTCTTTTGAATTGGCGTTGGCTCAGTATAGCCCGCATCTTTGATGGCGGATAATAGCTCGTCACTTAAACCTAGATAATCAAAACTCATATGTTGATCGTTTTCCTAATAATTGATCTTATGAGGCGCACAATAGGCATTAAGGCGTAAAAGTCAATGCTTACCTATGATCAAACTATCGATCAGATAGCGCCAAGCGTACCCCAAGAAAAGCGAACGTCGTTGCAAAAGACCGCTTTAGCCATTTTAACACAGACGGACGATTAATAACATAGTCATGTGCAAGTGATGCACAACCACCGTAGCCGACAAAAACAATAAATGTCAGCACCATAAAAATGCCTGCAAGGGTAAACATTTGCGCAGGCGCATTTGCATTTCCTATTTCTACAAACTGCGGAAGAAAAGCGAGGAAGAAGAGCGATAGTTTTGGGTTTAAAAAATTAATCAATGCCCCATTAATGGTTATACGCATGAGCGAAATTGGTTTTCTGTCTTGCTTTACATCAAGCGCTCCAACATCGCGAAGAATATTCCAAGCCATATAAAGCATATATAAAACACCAAGGTATTTGACAATCTGAAAAGCGAGCGCGCTGGTATGGAATATGGCCGCCAGACCAATAATGCTCGCGAGCGCCGCCGGAATAATCCCTGCCGTACACCCAATTGCCGCCGCAATGCTCGCCCGAAACCCCCGACCAAGCCCGATAGCCACCGTATATAAAACCCCCGTTCCCGGAAGCAGAATAACGACAATTGACGTGATAAAAAACTCTATGCTCATTATTAATCCTATTTTTTCTTATAACATAATGACACTAATCAAGAACGTCAAATTTACGGTGCGTTATGACAAACGAATTCGAGATTATGGCCATCTAAGTCATAGACAAATGCTGCATAATAATGCTCGTGGTAGTGCTCTCGCACTCCAGGTGGTCCGTTATCGGTTCCTCCTACTGACAGGGCAAGTTTATATAAATTATCGACATCTTGGCGAGTATCCACACGGAAAGCAATATGGGTTACTTGGATTGGATCGGATTGATGGACAAGAGCGAAGGCAGCATAGTTTTGATTGCCAAAACCGACCGCGACATCTCCAAATTCCCTATTAATAGGAAGTCCTAATGGTGGCAAAAGCTTTTCATAAAAAGCTCTACTTTTACTAACGTCATTCACATATAGATTAATATGGTCGAGTTCAATCATTGATAACCCTCGGAATATATTCTCTTATTGATTTAGATAAGTATGTGAGAAAGCATTGAAAACGTCAAGGCAAGACAATTTAAGAAAAATAGTCATGTTTAGCACACAGCCCCGTCATACCCGCGAAGGCGGGTATCCATTTATATTAATCCTGATGGGTAACTCGCTAAGATAGACTCCCGCCTTCGCGGGAGTGACGAATGGAGATGTAGAGTATTGCTATTTTGGTAATATACGCCTTGGTAATTAAAATAAATTTACTCTGACCTCATTGATCTGGGCCCCATTGATCTGAGCGTACTTGAACATTACTTTCGCTTACGTTAAATATATAATTAGGTTTTTTACGATAAGGTTAATTACGAATAACAAGGTAGGTATAATGGAAGAAAGAGACTGGATTACATTAATAGGTGGCGGCTTTGGGCATATGACAGCTCCATTCGCGGGTCATAAAACAGATCAGAAAAAGGCGGATAAATATGCTAGATTAGCCGGAAAAGAAGGTTTGAATATTAATGATGCAGTTAAACATGCAAAACAATATTTGAAGTTAAGGGATGTGTCGGGAGCTGCTCTACAAGAAGAATTAGAAAGAGTAGAATACTATTTTAAAGGTACAGAACTAGACCGCTGAATAATTCTAAATCGCCCTAATTCCGAAGGAGACGGAGCGTAGCAAGGGCAATCAAGTTCAGGGTGACGGGGTAGAATAAACAATAATACCCTATAAATATGATCCAATCCGAAGCCCTCTAGGCTGAGGCAAGGGCGACCGCCCGCCCG
>JABIPV010000177.1 GCA_018699075.1 Kordiimonadaceae bacterium
ACCAGTGATTTCAATGGATATAGCCCCCACCTTACTAGACCTTGCGGGAATTAATAAATCCGAAATGAATGCGGTCGATGGCAACAGTTTAAAAGGCGTTCTGACCAATGGTGATGAACTGGACCGTAAAGCCATTCGCGTTTATTACCCCCATTATCATGGTTCATATTCTGAACCATCATATATGGTGCGCGAAGGTGACTGGAAATTGATTTATTTCTACGAGCGCGATGAAACAGAGCTTTATAATCTGGCATTAGATCTAGGCGAGCAATATAACCGTGCCGCTGATCATCCAGAAATGGCAACTCGCATTAAATCAGAAATGCAAGACTGGCTTAATTCCATCGGTGCAGAACAACCAAAGCGGAAATAATATTCAATTATTTGAAAATCATTTTTGGGGGAGTATAATATAATTATTATGACAATTAATATATTAAGAATATTTAGTATTATAGTACTTCTGTTATTTCATTCTGTATTAAAAGCACAGGAAAATGTGTCTATTTCTGCAGAGGCATTCGGGGTGCTTCCGGATATTTATAATGTTCAAATATCACCTGACGGAACAAAAATTCTTACCCTTAAAAATATCGACGGAAAAATGGTCTTGAGCACGCGTGCGCTTGAAGGTTCGGATGTTTCAGAAAACCTTATTCCCCTTGCAAAAGGTCAATATAACTGGGCGGCGTGGGCATCAAATGATCGTATCATTGCCAGTTACCGTTTTGCAGGACAAGAAAATCGCGGGCGAAATGTTGAAGTGAAAATGCAGCGGCGCTTACTTTCCATGCATTGGGACGGCACGAATATTATCAACCCAAATCGATTTGGCACCAGTGCTTGGTCAAATTTTAAGCCGCGAGAGCCACAAAATCAAGACAGCATTGTTGATATTTTAAAAGACGACCCTGATCATATATTGTTGCAAATGGATGTTAAAAAGGCCAATAAAAATGCCGTTTTTAAAGTAAATATCAAATCACGTAGAAGAACCCAGGTTATCAATAGTCGTAAAACCGTTGATTGGTGGATGACAGACCAAAATCATATCATTCGTTATAGTGAAGGGCGAATAGACGTTAAAGGCTTTAATAAAGTTCGCCATATTGCCCAATACCGAAAATCAAAACGTAGCAAATGGATCAAGTTATTTGATTATAATGAAATAGAAGATAGAAGACCCTTCTATTTTGAAGGATTCACCGATGATCCGAGCATTATATATATCACCCAGGATGATGATAATAATAGGCGCGGGCTTTTTACTTATAACGTTGATACGGGACAGGTGGTTGATAAAATCGCTGGTAGTGATGATTTCGATATTTATGAAGTTTCTTTTAATGATCAAAAAGAATTAGAGCATTACGCATATTACGATGAACGACCATATTTCATCCGCTTTGATAAAGATGGCCAAAAACTTGAACAATTGTTCTCGCAAAAATTTCCAAATGAAGTCGTCACCATTGAAGGAAAATCCAAAGACAAACAAAAAGTCATTATCAATGTAAGCTCACCAAGAAATTATGGTTCTTTTTATTTAGTGGATGTTGCGAGTGAAGAGTTTACGCCGCTTGGCTCAAATTATAGCAAGCTTGATAGCAGTAAACTTTCGGACATGATCCCGATAACATATCAAGCCCGTGACGGCATGGATATATCAGGCTATTTATCATTTCCCGTGGGCAAAGACCCCAAGAACTTACCAACCATTATAATGCCCCACGGTGGCCCCATGACCAGCGATGGTTGGGGGTTTGATTATTGGACACAGTTTCTCACCACCCGTGGTTATGCGGTATTGCAGATGAATTACCGCGGTTCTACCGGATACGGTGAAGATTTCCGCATGGCGGGCTATCATGAATGGGGCGGTAAGATGCTTGATGATATCAATGACGGTAGTAAATGGATGATAGAGCAGTCATACGCAGACCCAGACCGTATTTGCATCATGGGTGGCAGTTACGGCGGTTACGCAGCGCTTCAGGGCGTTGTGGAGGACGAAAGTCTTTATAAATGCGCGGTCGCCTTTGCCCCCGTAACCGATTTAGAGAGCTTTATGGAAAGTATTGAAAATATTGTCGGCTTTAAATCATACGAAAATTATATTGAAAGCGATGACTGGACATATGAAGAAGCATCACCCCTGCAAAACATAAGTAAAATGAATTTGCCAGTGCTTCTTATCCACGGTGAAAAAGACCTAAGCGTCGATGTGCGCCAAAGCAGAAGATATTTTGACAAAATGAAAAATGCAGGTAAGAATATCAACTATATAGAACTAAAAAACGGTGATCATTACCTAAGCAATCAAAATCAGCGTGTACAGTTTTTAACAGAAATAGAAAAATTCTTGGCAAAGAATTTATAATTTACAGATTGGGGGATTAAATTGAGTAACAAAATTTTATCATATTTTAGTATAATTATTTTTATACTTTCAACGTCATATATAAAAGCACAAGAGTTTTCAACTTCAGCCGAAGCTTTCGGAGTGTTGCCGGAACTTAGCCAAGTAAGAATATCACCAGATGGTGACCGAGTATTAATGTTACAAAATGTTAATGGCCAAAAAATACTCGTAACTCGATCTTTGACTGACCCGACAGCAAAAGCCAATGGTATTCCGTTTGACGGCGGTGAATATGATTGGGCAGTGTGGAAAACCAATGACCAGATCATAGCTCAAGTTCGAAAGAAGGCTCTTAGTAGTGGTAAAACCAAGTTTTATGTTGCTGCTCGTTTGGTAGTTTTGGATTGGAATGGCGATAATACCAGAAGAGCCACCCGTGAAAAATATGATGCAGAATCAGAAATTGTAGATATCTTAAAAGACGATCCGGATCATATTCTTATTAAAAACGTTAGAAGGCGTGGGGAGTTTGTTAATAAAACAAGAAGTATTTATCGATTAAATTTAAAAACTAAAGATACTGTGAAAGAATTTGGTAGTACAGGTCCTATTCAAATTTGGTACCCAGATAAAAATCATCAATTTCGATATGGCGTTGGCTTTACTGATGATCCAGATGTCGTTTACATTTCACATTTTGATGAAAATAATTGGAAAAGTTTTTATTATTATGATGTTAATAAAAAAGAAAAAATTAGTAAAGTTATAGAAAATGATGATTTTGATATTGAAAGTATTACCATAGATAAAGACGGTAAGTTAGAATCCTACACTTATTTTGATCAGCACTTGAAAATTAAAAATTTTGACCCGATTAGTATACAATTAGATAAAATATTCGAAAAATCATTCCCAAATACACTTGTCAGAGTGATTAGTGAAACTACAGACCGCGATAAGTTTATTTTAAAGACTACTTCACCTGCTGATCCTGGCACATTTTATCTTTTTGACTTTAATACGAAAAAGATTGAGTTACTTGGGTATAATTATCGTCAATTGGACACAGAAAATTTACCAACTGTTGAGCCGATAACATATGAAGCTAGAGATGGTCTTACTCTTCATGGATTTGTAACAATTCCAAAAGGTAAAGAATTAAAAAATTTACCTACTATAATTTTACCTCATTCTGATGTTGGCTCACACGATGCGTATGGTTTTGATCAACTTGCCCAATTTATAAGCTCAAAAGGATACGCAGTTCTTCAAATGAATTACCGTGGCTCTACTGGGTATGGAAATGATTTTAAAGATAAGGGTGATTTCGAGTGGGCAAATAAAGTATTAAACGATATTACCGATGGAACGAATTGGATGATTAGTCAGGGTTATACTGATCCTGATAATATTTGCATTGTAGGAAAGCATTATGCGGGTTATGTAGCGTTGCAAACTGTTGTTAATGATCCTCATCTATTTAAGTGTTCTATTGCTTATGTTCCTGTGACTAACCTAAAAAGGGATTGGGGACGTGGTTATCAGAGGAGTTTATATAATAATCCAAATTTTTCACCTGAAGACCAAGAACCATCACCAGATAAGTCACCTATAGAAAATGTTGATAAAATAAATAATTCTGTATTACTATTGTTCGGCGGGTATAGATTCCAGTCAAGAGTGGAAACTTTTTATGAAAAAATGAAAAAGGCGAGTAAAGATATAACTTATATTGATATCGTAGACCATAGATATAGAAAAGATCGAGATAGCAAGGAAGTTGCCCGGGGATTTAAAATCAAATTCCTACAAGAAACAGAAAAATTCCTCGCGAAACATCTTAAGGAGAACTAGTTGACCGATACCGTTGATATATTTGTTATTGGCGGGGGGATTAATGGCTGTGGTGTTGCGGCGGATGCTGCGGGGCGGGGGCTTTCTGTGGTTCTATGTGAACAGGATGATCTGGCGTCTTGGACGTCGTCGGCGAGCACTAAGCTTATTCATGGTGGTCTTCGTTATTTGGAATATTATGAATTTTCTCTGGTGCGTAAGGCGCTGAAAGAAAGAGAAGTGTTGCTTAAGGCGGCGCCGCATATCATTCAACCGCTTAAATTTTTATTGCCCCACCATAAGGGTCTAAGGCCACATTGGTTTATTCGTCTTGGTTTGTTTTTATATGATTATTTGGGGGGGCGAAAGATACTTCCCGCAAGTACATCAGTGAAATTTGATAAGGGAATTTTAAAGCCTGAATTTAAGCGCGGCTTTGAATATTCGGATTGCCGGGTTGATGATGCGCGTTTGGTGGTTTTAAATGCTCAGCGGGCGAGGGACCACGGCGCGGAGATACTGGTTCGTCATAAATGCATTAGTGCAAAGCGAGAAGGCGATCGTTGGCAAATTGAAGTTCAAAATTTAAAAACCCATCTTACCCACACTGTAAAAGCAAAAGTGCTTGTCAATGCGGCGGGGCCGTGGGTTGATAATATAATTGCAAACGTGATGGATAAACCAGATGAGAAATTGATGCGTCTGGTCAAAGGCAGTCATATTATCGTCGATAAGATTTATGATCATGATAAAGCCTATTTATTTCAGGGTGAAGATGGT
>JABIPV010000258.1 GCA_018699075.1 Kordiimonadaceae bacterium
CAGCATCGTTAACAAATGTAAATATAGCCTTACTCATCATTTCATGAATGCGAGGCGGCTGATAAACAATAAAGAAAGATCAGATGCGGTTTATGCTGCACTGGAAGACCACGCGCCGGAACGCTGTTTTGAAGGTAAAGAGCTGGCATTACTCAATTATACAAAAAAGCTCACGGCGAGTGTGGCAAAAATGGAAGCATCCGATATGGAACCTCTGCGTGCAGCAGGTTGTGATGATGGTGAAATACTTGAAGTTAATCAAGTTGTTGCCTATTTTAACTATTCAAACCGTGTCTTAAACGGACTTGGCGTTACAACAGAAGGTGATGTTGTTGGATATTATAAAGAAACATAAGGGGAATTAATATGACTGATGAAAATACTCCACCTGAACTGGAAACCACCACAACTAATATTGGTGACTGGAGGATTGTTAAACAAGGACTTCCGGATGGTAATGTGCGAAAATTTATGAACCAGCGCGGAATTGACGGTGAAAATGATCAAGAAGTATTTCAAATCGGTTTTCAGCATAATGAAGCTACAAATGAAACATTTGTCGAAATACTAGTGCCGCTTGGCGTTATCTTAACTGAAGAAATCAAATTCGGCATTGATGAAAGTACATCATGCATAGCAACTTACCAAAGTTGCTTCCCCGAAGGATGCCTCGCAACGGCAAAAGTAAGTGAAGAGCTTGAAAAAGAATTAGCTAGCAATGAAAAAGGCTTCATTGAATTTGCCCATGTACAGGGTGGCTTACTCAATTTACCCTTTTCATTAAAAGGGTTTGGTGACGGTTTTAAATTTCTGAAAGAAGGCTAATAGCCTCGGCATTTCTACCGAGGCTAATAAAATCTTTAAAAGGATGTTTTACCCGGCACTGCATGAGGGTAAACACCGTCCGCATCCGGCATGGTCGGCGGCATTGTGTCCCAGTTCATGGTTTCTGGCATTAAACGATGTTCGGAATTTAACGCCTGATCCCATGTAATGGTTTGACCAGAATAAGTCGCCATACGGCCCATTATCGTTGTCAGCGTTGCATAAGCACCGTTTTCAGCATCCGCAAATTCATAACGTCCTTCTGAAACAGCTTTCCATAAAACATCATGCTCCACTTGGTAAGGGTCTTTCTCCCCTCTGCTACGGCGGTGCTTATGAAGGGTGTTGCCTTTGGCGTCAAGTATCAGTCCTGGTTCGGGTGCAGTTCCTTTGGTTCCGTGGAATTTTTCCGTGACCAAATCACCTGTTTGTGCAAAATGACGGCAACGGCTGCTCATGATCGCGCCGTTTTCATATTCAAATTCAACGGAATGATGATCAAAAATATCACCGTATCTTTTATCAATGCGGGCTTGACGACCACCTTGACCATAGGCGGTGACAGGATATCCTTTGTTTACCCAATTACCGACGTCCAAATTATGAATATGTTGTTCGGTAATATGATCGCCGCACACCCACGTGTAGTAATACCAATTACGTAGTTGGTATTCGAGTTCGTTTTTTTCTTTACCACGCTCCATGCGAGGCTCCCATACGCCGCCACCATTCCAATATACCCGTGAATGAATAATGTCACCAATGGCACCATCATGAATTTTATCCACCCATCCAGTGTAAATGGCCTGGTAATGACGTTGAAGCCCGACGACAACGTTTAATTTCTTTTCCTTGGCTGATTTTGCCGCTTTTAACACACGGCGAATACCCGGTGCATCAGTCGCCAGTGGCTTTTCAACGAAGGCATGTTTATCGGCGGCGACAACCGCTTCAAAATGTTCCGGCCTAAAAGCCGGCGGTGTGGCAAGGATCACTGCATCTACGTGTTTTAAGACTTCTTTATATCCGTCAAAGCCATGAAACACCATATCTTGGTCCACTTTCATTTTTTCACCCACTTCGGGCGTTTCAATGAAACTTTCAATGAGTTGAGCGCGGCCTTTGGTTGCACGATCTTCGAACAGGTCTGCCATGGCAACCAATTCAACATCTTCTGCGGTATTTAACGCCTGCACTGCCGCGCCTAATCCACGCCCGCCACAACCAATAAGGCCAAGTTTTATTTTCTTTTTGGATTGGGCATTTGCTTTCTGTCCAAGCATAACAACACCAGCCGCCGCCATGACCGCTGCGCCAAAGTTAAAATTTCTGCGTGAAACTTCCACATCTCCCGTTTTAAAATCCTGATGTGTGTTTTCTATATTTTCAG
>JABIPV010000216.1 GCA_018699075.1 Kordiimonadaceae bacterium
CTGGGCACGCCGGAAGAAGTGGCGAAGACGATTTATTATCTCTGCACGGAAATGTCAGATTATGTCACCGGTTCAGAAATTCATATTAACGGCGGTCAGCACGTTTAAATTTATTGTTTACGGCAATTCTTTTGGTCCGTGAGGTTTATGATTTAACGGTGGATAAAATTGCGCCATTAATGAACCACCCAACATAAGAACACAGCCTACTAAGGCTTGGGGGCCTAATACCTCATTCAAAAATAAATACCCTGTCCCTGCAGCGAATACGGCTTCGGTGCTAAAAATAAGTGCGGCTTGTGACGGTGGTGTAATTTTTTGGCCGTAAATTTGAAATGTATATCCTAACGCAATCGCCAGAAAGCCGTTGATGAAAATATAAAACCACTCAATTGGTGCCGTAATAAGCAGCCTTTCATCCATGATAACGGCAGTAATCAGGCTAAAAACGCCACAAACAACGAATTGACGAATGGCGAAAGCGATCGGGTGATGACGGTTTGAAACGCTATCAATAATGATTAAATGAGAACCCCAGAAAAAAGCACTGATAAGGATGAATAAATCACCCTGCTGCATATAAAACCCTTCCATTCCGGAAAGAAGATATAAGCCAGCACAAGCAATCAGGATTGCAACCCAAATACCTTTTTTGTAACGATGTCCAATTGTGATACCGATCAGGGGGACAAAAAGAATATAAAGGCCTGTGATAAAGCCTGCATTTGAAACCGTGGTTTGGCCAAGTCCTATTTGCTGAAACGCGGCGGCAATATAAAGCACTGACCCGGCCAGTAGGCTGCCAAGGAGCATGTGTTTTTTATCAGAACTATTTATTATAGCAACGTTGCCGCGCCTAATATAACGAATGGGGATCAGGCAAAAAGCCGCCAGTAAAAAACGAAGCGCGTTATAAATAAACGGATCCATGGTTTCCATGGCGATTTTTTGAAATAAGAAGCTACTGCCCCAAATAAGAGCCGTTAATAGTAGCAATGAATTTGAACGCGCAAGTGTCATAATAATACTCCTGTGCAAAACACCTGTAATTTTTGCGGAGTATGCCTACTTAGTTTAAATAATCAAGGCCTATATCAACTGCGGGGGCCGATTGGGTGATGCGGCCGACGGAGATGTAATCTACGCCTGTTTCTGCGATCAGTTTTATGGTTTCTAGAGTGATGCCTCCTGAGGCTTCTAGCTTTACTTGATCTTTATATTTGGCGACGACGACCTCAAGCATATCAAGTGTCATATTATCCAGAAGTAGGCGATCTGCGCCCGCGTTTACGGCCTCGGCCGCTTGGTCGAGTGTGTCACATTCAACAGTGATACCGATGGTGCTTCTTGTGCTGCCATATTCCTTGGCGGCGGTGATGGCTTTTTCGACACTACCGATGCTGGCTATATGATTGTCTTTAATTAGAATGCCATCATCAAGGCGCATGCGGTGGTTCATTGCCCCGCCCATGCGCGAGGCATATTTGGCAAGTTTTCTATACATGGGTATGGTTTTACGGGTGTCGAGCAGGCGGCAGTCCGTATGTTCAATTTCTTTAACATATTGGCGCGTAAGCGTGGCGATACCGCTTAAATGTTGCAATACATTTAAAGCGGACCTCTCGGCGGTGAGAATATTTCTCGCGTTACCTTCAAGGCGCATGATCACATTGCCCGCCGTCACTTCAACGCCGTCCTGAACCATTATTTCGACTTTAATGGCGCTATCGACAGTGTGGATGATTTTTGCCGCAATATCAATTCCGGCAATCACCATGGTTTCGCGGGCATTCATGTCTGCTTTTAGCTGTGCATCTGCGGGAATGGTCGCAAGTGTGGTCAGATCACCCGCACCGATATCTTCATCAAGTGCAGCGGTGATAAAATATCTTAGCTCTTCTTTATAAAGCGGCATTTTAAAACGCACGCCCTGATGTTGGTGGTCTGTTGGACGCCATAGTGGGTGACATTTCCAGCATTTTGTTAAGCGGCGCCAGTGCCTTAATGCGGGTAATTTCATCTACTTCAATTTCAGGGCCAAGCGTGTTGAGGCAATTATAAAGTTTTTCCAATGTATTCAGCGCCATGTAAGGACATTGATTACAGTTACAGTTTCCGTCGGCACCCGGTGCACCGATGAAGGTTTTATGTGGGGCACTTTTTTGCATTTGATGCATGATGCCGGGCTCTGTGGCGACAAGGAATTCTTCGGCCGGGTTTTCAAGCACAAATTTCAAAATAGAAGACGTTGATCCCACATGATCGGCATGATTTAAAATATGCGCGGGGCATTCAGGGTGGGCGGTGACGGGCGCATCCGGATGTTGTGCTTTTAATTTAATCAGTTCTTTTTCAGAAAAACGTTCATGAACAATGCAACTGCCGGGCCAGAAAATCATCTCGCGGCCGGTTTTTTTCGCCAAGTAAGCACCAAGGTGGCGATCAGGGGCCATCATTATTTTCTGATCTTTTGGCAGTTGATTTAAAATGTGTTCAGCGTTGGATGATGTGACAATAATATCCGACATGGCCTTCACAGCGGCGGAGCAGTTTATATAAGTCAGGCAAAGATGTTCCGGGTATTTTTCACGGAATTTGCCAAAATCTTCTGGCGGGCAGCTGTCTTCTAGCGAGCATCCTGCTTCCATGTCGGGCAGGATCACTGTTTTTTTAGGACTGAGGATTTTGGCAACTTCGGCCATAAACCTTACGCCACAAAAAACAATCACGTCGGCGTCCGTTGCGGCGGCTTTGCGTGATAAATCAAGACTATCGCCAACAAAGTCGGCCAGGTCTTGAATTTCAGGGTCTTGATAATAATGCGCGAGGATCACGGCATTTTTTTCTTTTCGCAGGCGTTTGATCTCACTTATGAGTTCAACTTTTGGCAGTGTATCACTGGCCTTTAAAGGTATAGACATTTCTTTAGCCTTATTGTCATAATCTGTTAGTTATTATGTAAGGCCTCAGGGGCTTTGTTACAAGAATTATTCATGAAATTCGGCTTTTTCAGGAATTCGGGTAAAGGCGATTTTGGTGCCGCTAAAGCGCGACATGGTTTCGGGCAGGGTACCAATGACGACACTATCAAGGCCGTATTTGGCATTAATTGCATCCATCGCCGTGGAAAGACGGGTATGTCTTTTTTGAATAATAGTGACCGGGTCTTCCAGTTCTTTAAACATATCGGGCATTATTTTATCCGCGGGTTCCAAGCCATAAAGGGTGACGGAAATATGCTTGATAGCATAGGGATTATCATCAGTGATCATCTGTTTCCAGAGCAGGTTTAAGGCCTTTAGGAAGGAAAAGCTATCTTCGGCCAAGGGGATTTTTGCTTCCATATGCCATTTGTTTTTTGTTTTGATGTTTTTCGGGATGTCGTAACGGACGTAAAGGGCAAAGGCGTTTGCGAAAAAACCAAGTCGCCGCATGCGGCTGGTGGCTTTTAAGGTTAAGCGCCGTGCGACAATGCGGGCTTTGGCGCGCGGGCGCATGCTGGGGGCGAGTACGTGGCTATGGCCGATGGTACGGCGAACCGGTGCTTCATTTGTGGTGGTTTCAATGCCGTGCAGGGCATACCAAAAACGCTCACCCTCGACACTATGCCAGATGCGGCGCACATGTTTGGGATTTAAATTCCAAAAAGTGCGAATATCAGTAACCCCCGCTTGGCGCAACCGTTTATCCATACTGCGGCCAATACCGGGCAGGTCAGATAATTTGATATGGGCAAGTCTTTCAGGCAGTTCGGTGGCATAAAGCACCGTTAGGCCATCGGGCTTTTGCAAGTTGCTGGCGATCTTGGCCAAAAATCGGTTGGGACCAATGCCTACAGAACTGCGCATGCAAACACCGACATTATCGGTGATGGCTTTTTTAATCTTGCGGGCAATTTCAACGGCGTTTTCTTCTTCGCACTCACTTCCCATTAAACGACAGGCGACCTCATCAACGGAACATATTTTGGTCAGGGGGAGGAACTGATCAATTTGTTCCATGACCTTATGGTGATATTCCACATATTTATCATGACGGGCGGGGACGGTGATCAGACCGGGGCAAATCTCACGCGCTTTATAAATCATCGTGCCTGTTTTAACACCGAATGCCTTTGCTTCATAGCTGGCGGCGATGGCACAGGTGGCGTCGGTATCGGACGGTATTACGGCGACGGGCTTGCCCCTTAACCTCACATCTAATTGCTGTTCAACACTGGCAAAATAACTGTTAAGGTCGAGGTAAAGCCAGCCGAGCCCCTTTGGGATTTGCAGCATTAGGCGATTCCTGTTGGTTTATAAGGAGCGACTCACTATAGCGAAAAATAGAGAACAAAGATAGAACAAAAGAATGTTTTTATGTTATGATTTATGTCTATATAGTAAAATAAAATAGGAGCAACAAAATGGCCTCAGATTTAAAGTTTGTAGAATTTGTCGTTGATCAAATTAAGCTGGACGGCGAGATAAGCTTTAAAAGCATGTTCGGCGAATATGGACTATATTGTATGCTGGATACTTCACCGCCGGACGAGCTACCCAAGTTTTTCTCAGTGATTTGTGACAATAAGTTTTTTGTAAAACCGACCAAGGCCGGAAAAGAGTTTATTGAAAACACGGGTACCTTAAGTGAGGCCCCGCCTTATGAAGGGGCAAAGGATAGCTATTTAATTGAAGAAAAATTGGATGATGCTGAATGGGTGGGTGAGCTTGTGACGCTAACGGTAAACGAACTGCCCAAAAGAAAACCGCGAAAACCAAAGAAGAAAAAGAAATAATCATGTCTAATATCGATGAATATACCGTCAAATATAGCGTCGCCAGACGTTTTATTATCAAGCTTGGCATCATTGCCCATGGTTATGGGCCGTCAGCGGCACGGTTAGAGAGTTACCTTGGTCAAGTGGTGGAAGCACTTGGTTATAATGGCAACTTTCGCTCAACACGGTCGGAAATTATTTATTCATTTTGGAAAGACGACAAAATGGATCAGCACATGCATATGGCGTCGGTTGAAACAGGCAGCTTTAATATGGCAAAGCTTGCGCGGGTTGGTGAGCTGGTTGAGTCCGTTGTTGACGGTGGTATATCCCTTGACGATGCTTATGATCTGCTTGATGAAATTGAGGAACTGCCCAACCCGTGGGGACCCGTGGCAAAGACCGTAAGTTTTATGTTCGTTGGTGTGGGTTTTTCAGGGTTAATGTCTGGAAATTTGTGGGATATTGGTATCGCCGGAATATTAGCGTTGGTTGTATATATTAATGTATATTTTGCTCATAAATATGAAGGGCGCTTGTTTGAACTGTTGCCCTTTTCCAGTGCTTACATGGTCGGCATATTGGCAGCGATTGCGAAAATTTATGTGCCGGAAATTAATGTCTCCGTCGTTATTCTTTCCGCCGTGATCAGCATCATTCCCGGCTTTACCGTTAGCGCAGGCATCGTGGAGATGGTCAGTAATCATGTCGTGTCGGGCAGCGCCAACTTGATCAGCGGTGTGATTTATTTGCTCAAGCAATTTTTTGGTGCGTGGTTTGGCCTTGCCACCGTCGGGCTTGTTTGGCCCGTAACAAATATTGCCGCGAGTGTGGCGACCGAGAGCCTCGGTATTTGGATATTCTTGCCACTGCTTTTCATTGGTCTTGGGATTGCGTATCAATCACTGATTAAAGATTTCCCGTGGGTGATGGCCTGCTGTTTGGTATCTTATCTGGGGGTCCAGTTTGGTAATGCTTTTGAAATTCAATATTTGGGCACGCTGATGGGCGCAATTGTCGCGACCCTGTTTGCCAACTTTTGGGCCAGATATACCAACCGACCGACATCAATCGTCCTCGTCCCCGCCATCACCGTCATGGTCAGTGGTTCCGTCGGCTTCCAAGGACTACTCATCGCCGCAGGAGGAGAGAGCGACCGCGGCCTAGACCAATTCATGCAAATGTTCGTTGTCGCGCTCGTTATTGCGGCGGGATTGCTTATTGCGAATACGATTGTCAGACCGCGGGTGACGTTGTAGGGTTGTGGGAGGAATAATATTTTGGGGAGTACATATTAATGATTGGAATCAATTTCCAGAAATCTGAAGTTAAAGAAAAATACACATCTAATATATCTAAATTTTTCAATTCTTTGTATCTGATGAATAGGGGAAAAATGAAACCTCTGTTTATGGGAGTCTTGCTTGTGTTTATTACTAGCTGTGCTTCGGAGACTGAATACGTTGAAGAAGTATTGCAGGATTGCGAAGATTGCCCAGAATTAGTACTGATTGCAGCAGGAAAATTTTTAATGGGCGCACATAGAAATGATGAGCAAGTTACAAAATGGGAACATGAGGCTAGTGTAACTGAGATATCCAATGATTATTACATAGGGAAATATGAAATTACTTATGCTCAATTTATGAAATGTGTCGAGGAAAGTAGCTGTCAATACATCCCTGTAAATCTCTATGACGAATGCAAGAAAGGTATTTTTTGTAGGGTTGATTATAGAGAAGAAAAAGTAGATGTGAATCGATTGCCTGTGACTGGAATTTCGTTCTACGATGCAATAGAATATACGCGTTGGATATCGCAAAAAACAGGACACAAATATACTCTTCCTACTGAAGAGCAGTGGGAATATGCGGCTCGTGGTGGAACCAACTATATTTATTGGTGGGGGGATGACTTTGAGGATAGTCGTGCTTTATGTGCAGGATGTATGCGAGGTTATGTTACGGAAGAAATACCGTTTCATGTAGGTAGTTTTGATCCAAATCCGTTTGGTCTTCATGATATGTTAGGTAATACAGCAGAATTAGTTGATAGTTGTTATTCTATAGGAGTTTTAAATGACGAAATTCCTTCACGAAATAAAGATTGCGAAGCTGTTCCTCTAAGAGGGGGGCGTGGTCCTTTGGTAAACATGCAACAAGAATTTCATACAGAAGTAAAATGGCTGTAGATAGACGGTTTGAAAAAAACGGTTTTCGTGTTGTTAGAGAAATTAATAATTGA
>JABIPV010000072.1 GCA_018699075.1 Kordiimonadaceae bacterium
CTAAAGCTATTGGTGGAGTTCTGATTTCTGACACTTTGTGGAACGAAATGAGACCAATATGTTTACCAGTTTGGGATATTTGGAAACTTCGATATTCCATTCATCCAAAGTACGGAAAAGGAGCCTCTGCAGTACCCGAAGAAGATATTGGTTGGGCTGCAAACAGATGGAGACCTAGTTACATGCAAACAGTTTATCTACAAAAATATGGGATAGAAAAAATTCAAGATTTTTTCTATGGACCAAAAATGTTTGAGTTAAATATATCTGATTGTCAAACATTTTCATGGAAGAGTTAATACAATCATCTAAAAAGAATACCTCTTCTTTTAATTGCCATTTGCCCGCCTCGATTTTTGATAAATCTAAAATATCATTTATGACCGTAGCTAAATGTTTCCCACTTTCATTAATGTCATTCAAATATTCAACATATTTTGGATTCTCAATTTTGCCAAATAATCTGGATGACATGACTTCAGAAAAACCAATTATTGCATTTAGAGGGGTTCTTATTTCGTGGCTCATATTGGCAAGAAAAACAGACTTTGCAGCATTGGATTTCTCTGCCCTTTCTTGTGAAATGAGCATGTTTTTTTCAGCTTCTTTGCGGCGATTGACTTCTCGTCTTAAGCTATTATTCCATATGAGTATTATGAATATTAAAACTGCAGCGGCTGATGCAATTTTCCAAATTAGTTGATAGTTATCAACCTTGTTTATATTTAACACGAGCCATTTTCTCGAAATTTCAGCATGCTCACTGGGTGTTATTGATTTCATAACTTTTTGAATTGCACTTGCGAGTAATGGTAAGTTTGAACGTGTCGCTAGACCAATGCGTGGCTTGAAGGGGGTTTCTCCTACAACATCAATTTGCACTAATCCTTTTGACGCTATAATACTTGCTGCAGAAGGTATACTGCCAACATAGGCATCCGCTTTTCCTTTGTTGACGGCGAGTAATGCTTCCGTGATGTTATTGACTTCAACAATTTCAATATCCGGATGATTTCTTCTGATATATTCAGCAGAAGCAAAGCCCTTAACCTGGGCTACTTTTCGTCCTGCTAATCCTTCTAAACTACCGAATGTCGCATTGTCTGTTCGGGCATAGATAACATTTGAAATGGTTAGATAACTATCAGAGAAACTTAGGTATTTTTTACGCTCATTATTTGCGGTAACGGCAGCTAACATATCGGCTTGTGAACTTTTAATTTTTTCAAAACCTTCTGCTAATGTTTTATTTTGTATCCATTCAAAGTTAATTTCTAGCTTTTCGGCGATAAAGTCTAAATAAGCGCCAGCCATACCGCTAATTTTACCATCTGAGTTAATAAATTCGATTGGTGGAGAATTTGAATCAATGGCGACGAAAACTGTTTTATGAGTTGATAGCCAATTTAATTCTTCTTCTGTTAACCCAATGTCTTCTTTGAAGTTATATTGGGTTAACCATTTATTGGCGATACTTTGTTTTTCTTGGACGCTAATTACAGCATTGGCTTTTTTTATG
Source organism: Kordiimonadaceae bacterium (assembly GCA_018699075.1). Taxonomy (GTDB): domain Bacteria; phylum Pseudomonadota; class Alphaproteobacteria; order Sphingomonadales; family Emcibacteraceae; genus Pseudemcibacter. The sequence goes on from JABIPV010000072.1 coordinate 1,520, forward strand.
ATTTGCGTTAATACTGGCCAATCTTTTCGGATGCCAAATTGCAAATTGTCACCGTTTACAATTTTTGGGAAAAACTGTGTGCCAATGACTTTTACATTTGAAATGAAGTTTTGAGCAATGAGATAATTTCCAATAGGTAATTGGAGAATAAAAACATCTATCACGCCGGCAGAGAGCGCCGTTAATGCTTCGGTTGCATTGTTTTGTTCTATTAAATTTAAATGTGGGTAGTCATTTTGATAAGTCAAAGTTGTCGCCCAACCTTTTATGACACCAATGCGTTTTCCATTTAAGTCATCAATACTATTAATGGCTTCAGCATCGGTTCTGCCGAAATAGACGTAGGGAAAATTTACATATGAAGGTGAAAAAGATAAGAACTTTGATCGCTCCGGGTTTTCACTAATGCTATGAATGATGTCTATTTTTTTGTTTTTTATATTTTCAATATGCTGATCCCAAGTATACCCATTGATAAATTCAATGTTTAATCCTGCTTTTTTCGCGATTAATTTAAATGAATCAATGGAAAAACCGGCTGCTTCTCCGTTACGCATAAATCCAATAGGGGGAGAACTCGTACCACCAGCAATTTTAATTATTGGATGATCAGCAATCCAATTCTGTTCTTGTTCTGTAAGATCTATTTCTTGGGCATTTGCAAAATGAAAACTTGATATGATTAAATACATATAAGTTAAGATATACAATAGAAAATGTATTTTTTTCAAAATCATATTATTAGCCCCCAGACTGTCATTAGTCACTATAATAACTAACTATTAAACATATTTAATAACACTTAGTGGTTAATATTTGTATAATTATTTGATGTATAATAAAAAAATTCTATTGTAACTAAAAAGGCCGCTTAAATAAGCGGCCTTTTATTTAGAATTGGATTATTAATAATTACTTCTGATGTTTAATATCACCATGTACAATTGTTAGTACATTTTGTGATGACATAATTTGATCCAGTGGAATGGTCATCCAGTCTTTATCAAATACGGAAACATCTGCAAGTTTGCCAACTTCTATTGAACCAAGAACATCTTCTTGAAAGGCGGCCATGGCGCCCCAAATTGTCAGCATTTTTAAACTTTCTTCGCGTGTTACAGCAAGTTCTGGATGCCAGCCTTCACCGGAAAAACCGTTAAGGTCTTTTCGGGCTACCGCTGCATAAAACTCAATGCGTGGGTCACCAATTTCAACTGGTTGATCAGATCCACCCGGGACAATTGCGCCTTTATCGATGAATGTGCGCCATAAATATGCATTAGCCAGTCTTTCTTGGCCAAGACGGTCACCGGCAAAATGAAGGTCGCCGATTGCATGTGATGCTTGCATTGACGGGATAATATCCATGTCAATAAAACGGTCAACATCATTTGGTTGGATGTTTTGTGCATGTTCTATACGCCATCTTGGGTTAGCAATTTTGCGTTCTGACTTTGGCACTGTATTAAGAGCAACTTCATATGCATCCAATACTTTACGGTTCGCATCATCACCAATTGCGTGGGTTTCAACTTGAATACCAGCTTTTAGTGCGCCGATTAGCATAGGTGTTAATTCATCAACCGTATAGCGCATAAGGCCAACAGTATCATAATCTGCATATGGTTCGATAAAGGCAGCCCCGCGCGAACCAAGGGCACCGTCCATAACGGCCTTAATATCGCGTACGGTTAAATAATGTTCTGGATCAATTTGTGCGCCTTCTGAAATCAGGCGTGCTGAACTATCCCCAAACCCCATGGCATCATAAACGCGGTGAGCAAGTTTTCCTTCTGCATGAAGTTCGCCCATCATTTCAAAATTATTATACGAACTACCTGCATTTTGGAAGCCTGTCCAACCGATAGATACATTTCTTTCAGTACCGGCTTGAATAGCTGCTTTAGTCTGTTCACGTGTTGGAGAAGGTATCAATGGGTTAATGTAACGCATAGCTGTATCTACAAGCATACCTGTCAGTTCGCCATTTTCGTCCAAGTTAATATGGCCGCCTACGGGGTTTTCACTGGCTGGCGTAATTTCTGCCATTTCAAGTGCCAAAGTATTGGCGACAAGTGCGTGACCATCTGCGCGACGTAGGGTTACTGGACGATCAGGAACAATCGCATCTATATCCTGGCGTGTCGGGAAACGGGCTTCCGGCCATACTTTTTCGATCCAACCACGACCATTGATCCATGTTTGGTCTGGGTTTTCATCAGCATATTTTTTAACGGCAGCTAACATTTCCGCTAGACTATCTATACCTTGAAGATTTAAGTTAACTTCACGAAAACCAACACCAGATAAGTGACCATGACTATCTATTAGTCCTGGGTAAACAGCTTTACCCGTTAGATCAATAATGTTTGCATCACCGCAAGCATAACGTTCTGCGCCTTCGTTATCACCGACATAGATGAATTTGCTTCCTTTGATGGCGATGGCCTGTGCAGTAGGGTTGTTTTCATTAACAGTGTAAACAGCCGCATTTGTTAAAACTATGTCCGCAGCCGTACAGGCTTGTGCTTGTTCCGTTGTGCTGGCTGCTTGTTCAGATGAACAGCCGACAAGCAATGCTACTGATGCAGTTGCCAGAAGTAGATTTTTAATCATTTAAGTTTCCTCATATATTTTAAGTATTATTTAATGGGTTAAGATAAGACGTATCGTAAGTCAAATACAATGAGTTTTTGTTGATATTAGTCAATTTTTATGTATTTTACAGAATTAATCCTCAAATAGGTGCATCTTCTTTGTAAACATCGAAGTCTATGGTTTTTAAATCAGAAGACCTAAGTAAAGTGCCAATGCCAAAAACAGCAAGTAGTTGGAAATATACGCTCATAATTACAGGGTCAAGGTAGCTCACATTATATTCGTCTACTGCAATATCTACTATCAGAAAAAGACTTATGCCAATGCTGGTATAAACAACGGTCCTGACTATGGTTTTTACATAATTGTCGCGATCTTTACTAGCTTGGTGAGGGTCTTTTTTACGGCCATACATATGCCAAATTACAAGAACTGCAAAATATACATGCACTATCGTAAGCGTGAAAATTCTAATCACTATGTCGTTGTTCCACTCGAGAATAAATTCATTTACATATAAGTCATATGATATACTGGCCGTAAGCATGATCACCGCCAAACTAAAGGCGAATGGAGAAATGAAATTAAAAAACCGCCGAGGCTTTAGAACGGCCGTTCGGGTTGTTTTTAAATTTGCTTGCCTCATACGTTTTAAATGTTTGAATTCGGAAAGTTCCATTAAAAAAAGAGGAAAAAATTGTATCATGGCATAAAATACTACAAATGTTTCTTCGCCTTCTCCTTTTGGTGAATAGTCGGTGTAAATGGCCATGATTATTAAGACAAATCCTAAAATAAAAGTAAGAATGTTCATGTTTTTATAATTTTGCATGGCTTTTCTGGTTTTTAACTCTGGGTCATCATTGCCAACTTTAGGATAGATTTTTGGGTATTTTGAGGGTGGATATGTGTTGATCACATAGGACATTCTATTTAAGAATTTTTTGGGATAATAATAAGAAATTAGACAAATCTGACTTATAAAAATTATGTAAAATATAATCACGTCGGGCATTATTGTTCCTTAACTAATTCGATTGTTCATGACATCAGAAAATGCAATGCGAATTTCAGAATCCGTTACACCTTCTTTTCTAAGTGTGTCTATTGTTTTGTTTAATTTGGTCAGTACCAATGCATTTAAATCCACGCTGCTATTCACTTTTGCATTTGGATGAATAAAGGTGCCACGGTATCCTTTTGTTTGAATTACTTCATCGCGTTCCAATAATCTGTATGCCTTGGCAACAGTTTTGTTGTTAAGGTCTAGATCGTTTGCCAATTGGCGAATTGATGGTAATGGGTCATTGGCCATTATTTTGTCATTCAGCACAGCTTGTTTTATTTGCTCAATTAATTGGGCAAATAAAGGCACTGAACCTTCGATGTCTATAATAATTTCCACTATTTTTTTATTCCTATTGTACCATTTGATGTAAGGGTACAATAGGTTCTAATTTAAATCAAGGTAATAAAAGAGATATTCACTTTATGGGTTTCATATGTTAATTTATTATTCATGTATTAATGATTAAAATAGGGTTGTTTAGAAACTATTAGATTTAAAAATGAATTTTTATAAATTGCCATGTAAAGTCTTTGGGACGGTCTTAATTGTATTATTAGCAATTGGAAATGTTTTTGCACAAACAAACGTGTCCGCTGTAACTTTAACCGAAGAAGAGCAGGCATGGATAATAGAACATCCTGTTCTCATAGCGAGTAATAGATTTTATCAGGCGCCAACTGATTTTTTCCAAGAAGGTAAGCCAACAGGGTTTGGTGTGGATTATTTGAATTTAATTGCATCCAAAGTAAGACTTAAAATTGAATATGAAAGTGATCCCGAATGGTCAAAATTATACCAAAGATTTAAAAATAAAGAAATTGATATAATTCATAGTGTTGTTGAAAATGAAGAGCGACTTAAATTCATTGATTTTTCAAAATCATATCTTGACGTACCAATAGCATATTATGGCCGTGTTGGGGCTGACAAAATTGGCGACGAAACTGATCTTAAAGATAAAAAAATAGGCGTCATACAAGGTGGTGTTATTTATGAAACCTATAAATTTAAATATCCTGATTTAAACATTATTGAATATGCAAGCTATTCAGCAGCCTTAAGAGCATTATCACTATCAAATATTGATGTTTTTGTTGGATCACTAATTACGATAAATTATGCCATTATTAGTGACTATATACCTGGTCTGGAAATAATTGGAAATTCTACTTCGTTTAATGAAACGGGAGAGCTTAATCACCGACTTGGTGTTGATATTAATAATACTATTTTAATGGACATTCTTGAAAAAGGGATGTCAGCGATTACAACGCAAGAATTCCGGGCACTTTCTGAAAAGTGGTTAGATGTATCACGAATGAAACGAGACATAGGTCTTAGTCAAGATGAAATTGAATGGCTATCTGAGCATAAAATCTTAAAAGTTGCGTCGGTACCGAATTCATTCCCTTACGAAATTATTGAAGATAATGGTTCAATAGGGGGACTTTTTGGCGAATATTTAGATGAAATCGCAAATCGATTAAACATTGAATTTATCTGGGCTGGTAATGAAAATTGGCAAGATGGGATAGATATAATTAAATCAGGTGAAGCAGATTTATTGGCTTCGGTTACCCCTACAAAATCAAGAGAAAATTTTCTGTTATTTTCAGAAATGATTGTGGCTTATGAGCATGCTATTTTTGCACGGGATGATCAATTCGAAATTACTAACTTAGATAGTTTAGATGGATTTACGGTAGCACAGACGAAAGGTGCTGCAGTAGTTGAATTACTTAAAGAAGGCCATCCAGAAATTAATATCATCGAAGTTGAGCGAAATGCGGATGCTCTTAAACTTGTTTCTACAGGCGTTGCAGATGCTTACATCGGAGCGATTGCAACAACAGGAACTGATATTTCTAATTTAGGGTATAGCAATATCAAAGTTGTTGGTTTTTCGCAATATGAACTTGGTAGTGCTTTTGGGGTTCGTTCTGATCTGCCATTATTATCGAGTGCCGTAAATAAAGCGCTAGCTGATATTGATTTTCAAAGAAGAGGTGAAATTTCTAACGCTTGGTTCTCTTTGCAAGTTGATCCCCAAACAAATTACACATTAATATGGCAAGTTATTGGAGGGTCCATTATTGCCATAATATTAATTTTGATTTGGAATTTCAGTTTACGTGAAGAAGTTGTTCAAAGAAAAGAAATTCAAAATAGGCTATTGAAAGCCCAGGATAAACTCGAAAAATCAACAAAAATCGCTGAACGGGCACAAAAAAATGCGGAAATTGCTAATAGCGCTAAATCTGATTTTCTAGCAGCGATGAGTCATGAAATTCGAACACCTCTTTCTGGAATTATTGGCCTTTCGGATCTTCTAAATGATAGCAGATTAAATGCGAAACAATTGGACTGGGTAAATAGCATTCATAGGTCTGGCCAAAACCTGCTTAAAATCCTTAATGAAATCCTTGATCAATCAAAATTAAATGTAGGAATGTTAAAGCTTGACCCTGCTGATAGTTCTACGTCACGAAAATATGGTGGTACGGGACTAGGTCTTTCAATTACAAAACAATTGGTGGAACTGATGGGCGGTCAAATAGGGGTTGTAAGTGGCGTAAATCAAGGAAGTCGTTTTTGGTGTACTTTGAAGTATTATGAAAGTACGGGCAATCTTAAACAATCCGAAGACATTAGTTCCTTTAGTCAATGGAAAGAAGCTAAACACCTGAAAGTATTAATTGCCGAAGATAATGATGTTAATCAGCAGTTGATATTTTCTGTATTTGACAACTTTAACCATGAAGTAACAATAGCAAGCGACGGTCAAGAAGCAATTTCTGCACTTATGAAAGATGATTTTGATCTTATTTTAATGGATATTAGAATGCCGGTAATGGATGGTATTGAAACGACAAAAGCAATACGAGCCATGGATTGTGAAAAGGCAAATATACCGATCATTGCTATCACAGCTGATATAACTGCTGAAAATATTAGGGAATATAAAGGCGTAGGTATAGATGATGTCTGTACAAAACCTCTAGACCCTCAAACGATTTTTAAAAGTATAAATAAAATTCTTAATGAGAGAATTTTTTTATTAAAAGACCATAAAAACTATCAAGTTAACCATGAGAAAATTAATCAATCTCAGCTTTTTGCTAATGACCACAATCAATTTGATTTTCGTGAAATTTTAAATTTTGCAACAAAGTTAATCGATGAAAACATTGATCATGTGAATGGTAATGGTGTTGTGATAGCGGATTATATGAAACAGGATGCTTATGTTAAATTGTTAGATAAGTTTTTGAATAATTTAAAAATGCAATGTAAAGAACTAAGATTAAATTTTGATAATTTAGTTGAAGACCCAAATAATGATAAAATAATACAAAATATGAAATTTGTTCTTCATACAATTAAAGGAAGTGCCGGTTCATTTGGTTATTATGCAGTTACTGAAACAGCTTCTAGTGCGGGTGAGCTATTAATAAATACGGATGTTAGCCAAAACTTAAACTCACTTAGTAATCATATTGATACTTTAAAATTATTATCGGACAAAAATGTAATTGGTGATGGTGGCGAAGCCGCTACGATGCTGTTTCAAGGATTGACAGATAATCAAAAGAAGGCAATGTAAACTATCATTGCCTTCTTTAATCAGATTGTATTTTACTTTTGATAAACGATTTTACCGTTTACAATGGTCATGACATTTTCAGCAGACATTATTTGATCTTCTGGTATGGTCATAATATCTTTGTCTAGGATAGTGAAATCAGCTAGTTTTCCAACTTCGATACTTCCGAGAATATTTTCCTGAAATGCTGTGTAAGCACCCCATATAGTGAGCATTTTTAACGCTTCTTCTCTGGTAACTGCTAACTCTGGATGCCATCCTTCTCCAGAAAAACCACTAAGATCTTTTCTTGCAACGGCTGCATAAAACTCAATCCTTGGGTCACCAATTTCCACGGGCTGATCGGTACCACCTGCTATGATGGCACCTTTATCAATAAAAGTGCGCCAAAGATAAGCATTTTTAAGGCGTTCTACACCAAGTCGCTCAGCGGCCATATGAAGATCACCTATGGCGTGGGATGTTTGCATCGACGGGATAATATCAAGGTCAATAAAACGGTTCACGTCTTCTGGAACCACATTTTGTGCATGTTCCACACGCCAGCGCGGATCATTTACTGCACGTTTTGATTTTGGAATGGCTTTTAAAGCTTCTTCATATAAATCAAGGGCGATTTGGTTTGCGGCGTCACCAATGGCATGGGTTTCAACTTGGAAGCCAAGTTCAAGCGCCTTTTTAAGCACAGGGCGAATTGTTTCAATATCGGTTACAAGTAAGCCTTTTGTGTCATAATCAGCATAATTTTCAAGGAACACGGCACCGCGCGAACCTACCCCGCCATCAAGGCGTACTTTAATGCCGCGCACTGTCACCATATTTTCTTCATCAATTTCGATACCACGCTGGTAAAGCGTTTCAAGTTCGGGCCCCATGTTTACGGCCTCAAACACGCGGTGGGCGAGAGTGCCTTCAGCCTGTAATTCTTGGATTAATTCAATAATTTCATATGAACTTCCAGCATCTTGAAAATTAGTCCATCCCATACGAACATTTCTTTCGGCGCCTAATTTAATTGCAGCTTTATTATCGGCAAGTGTAGGCGAGGGAATTAGGGGAGTGACAAGGTTTCTCGCAGCGTCTACGAGAACACCGGTTGGTTCACCGTTTTCGTCCAGATTAATGGCACCGCCAGAAGGGGGTTTTGTATCGCGTGTAATGCCGGCCATTTGCAGGGCTAAAGAATTGAGAACGGCGGCATGGCCGTCTGCACGTCTCAAGTATACGGGTCGATCAGGGATAATCGCATCAAGATCGTGTCGGTTTGGAAAACGGGCTTCTGGCCATATATTACCGAGCCAACCCTCACCATTTACCCAAGGAAGATCAGGATTATTATCCGCATAGGATTTTGTTGCATCCATTGTTTCTTTAAGGCTGCCAAAGCCTTGTAAATTAAGCTCTTTTTCTCTGTAACCAACACGCATTAAATGACCATGGCTATCAATAAACCCTGGAAATATAAATTTGCCATTCATATCTATTATTTTGGCATCATCGCAAGCATATCGCTGCGCGCCAATATTATCACCGACATAAATGATTTTATTATTCAGTGTTACAACAGCTTCGGAGAATGGTTGGTTACTATTGACTGTATAAACTTTGCCACCTGTTAATACGAGATCTGCATTTTGGCATGTGACCGCGTAAGCCGATGTGCTTAATAAAGCGGTAAAACTTAGCGTAAGTATAATTTTTTTGATCATAAAGTCCCTCATTTTTTTATGAAGGAATGATAGGCACGTTTAACATTAATTAACAGTTTTTTTTCAAGATCTTCCGTAAGTATCTTCCAAACGCACAATATCATCCTCGCCTAAATAGGAACCAGACTGTACTTCGATAATATGAAGTGGAATTTTCCCCGGATTATGAAGCCTGTGCGTTGATCCTATGGGAATATAACATGATTGGTTTTCGCTTAAAGTTTGAATTTTATCATCAATTGTTACTTCAGCGGTACCTTCTACGATAACCCAATGTTCAGCACGGTGGTGGTGCATTTGTAAAGATAGTATCTGGCCGGGGTTAACCGTAAGATGTTTGACTTGGTAACGTTCCCCTTGATCAGAGGATTGATAAGATCCCCACGGACGGTAGACGACTGTATGGCTGATATGTTCATCACGACCAGATGTCGAGAGTTTATCAACGATGGCTTTAACATTTTGGGTTTTGTTTTTATCACAAACAAGTACGGCGTCTTTTGTGGCGACGACTATTAAATCTGTGATGCCGACAGTTGCTAAAGCTGGCCCTTCGGTTTTTATCAAACAATCTCTACTATTTATGGATATAACATCACCTGAAATGACATTTCCGTAAGCATCTTTATCTAAAATATCCCATAAAGCGTTCCATGACCCTACATCATTCCAGCCCATGTTAACGGGAACAACTGCTGCTTTATTGGTTTTTTCCATAACGGCATAATCAATAGAATTTGAAGGGCTGGATAAAAAGCTATCTTTATTTGGGCGGATGAAGCACATGTCGCTTTCAGATTTAACCATGGCATTTTTACACGCAATCAGCATTTCTGGTTCATGTTCGGCTAATATATCTAAATATAACTCTACGGGAAAAAGAAAAATACCGCTATTCCAATAATAATCACCGCTTTTGAGGTATTTAGCCGCTGTTTTACTGTCTGGTTTTTCTGTAAATTTATCAACTAGATTACAATTTCCATTCTCGTTTAATGCTGCCCCACGTTTTATATAACCGTATCCGGTTTCTGGTTTACTTGGGATGATGCCGAAAGTTACGAGGTGATTTTGTTCTAACGTCGCAATATAGGCAATATCAAGGGCCGCCATAAAGGCTGTTTTATCTGCAATAACGTGATCAGACGGCAAAATGAGCATTAATCCATCGGGGTCATTTTTTTGAATTTGAAGAGCTGCAAGTGCAGCTGCGGGAGCTGTGTTGCGGCCTTCTGGTTCTAGAATGATTTTAGTATCTTCAAAATTTATAGTACGAAGTTGCTCGGCGATGATAAATCTGTGTTCTTCATTGGCAATTACGATCGGTTGATTAAATGTGTCTGTGTTATTAACACGCTCTACCGTTTCTTGGATCATGGTTTTATCTGATACCAATGGTAAAAGTTGTTTCGGGTACAAAGACCTTGAAATTGGCCAAAGACGCGTACCTGAACCACCAGAGAGAATGACCGGCGTAATTTTTGATTTAGTCATGTTTATATTGCCTCATTTAAAATATCATACTCTTATAGTGGGATAGATTTAATTTTATTTTAATATTATAAATTTATCATTTGTTTTTCTTTAATACAATTTAACGTTTTTTTTAAAAGGTCATTAAGCTACAGAATATATTGAAACTCATCATTGGAAACAGTTTTTGTACACATCATTCAAAATGCTATTGATTCAAACTTAGACGAAAAAGCATCCCCAATTGCAGTATCATTGTCGCATGATGAGAATTATGTAATAATCAAATTTGAAGATAACGCAATTGGTATCAGTAAAGATTTTATACGTGATGAACTTTTAGGCCATTTCGTTCCTTGAAAAAAGGCGGGTATGGTACTGTTGTAACCATATATCTTAAAAAGGATTAAGTTATTTCAAATAATAAAAGAAAATTATTGATCATTGAAGATGATATAGGGCTTCAAGAACAATATAAATGTAATTTTGAAGAATATGACATATTGGCTGCTGGTAATCGTGAAGAGGCCATTCAATACGCTGAGCGATTTCGTCCGTTTGTCATACTTTTGGGGCTTGGCTTGCCGCCTGATCCTGATGGTACAACAGAAGGGTTTGCAATATTACAGGAACTCTTAACAATAGATCCGTCATGCAAAGTAATCGTGGCAACTGGCCATGAAGCTAGGGAAAGTGCCTTAAATGCTATTTCTGAAGGAGCTTATGATTTTTATCAAAAACCAGTTGATGGTGATGAAATATCATTAATAGTGAAACGAGCCTTCCAGTTGTCTGATTTGGAAAAAGAAAATAAAGAATTTCACGATATAAAAAATGATTATCGCTTAAACGGGATTATTACTTCCTGCGAGACAATGAATTCTGTGTGCGCAATGGTTGAGCGTGTGGCACCGGCGAATGTAACCGTTTTGTTGTTAGGAGCAAGTGGAACGGGTAAAGAGCTTCTCGCACGTTCATTACATGAATTAAGTGACCGTCGTGACAAACCATTTATAGCCATAAATTGCGGAGCAATTCCTGAAAATTTAATTGAAAGCGAACTTTTTGGATTTGAAAAGGGTGCCTTCACAGGGGCAGTTAAACAAGTGAAAGGTAAAATCGAAAGTGCTGAAGGGGGGACATTATTCCTGGATGAAATTGGCGACCTCCCACTGTTATTACAAGTAAAACTATTACGGTTCCTACAGGAAAGAGTTATTGAAAGAGTAGGTGGTCGAAAGGAAATTCCTGTTGATGTGCGCGTAGTTAGTGCAACACATCAACAATTGGAAAACCAAATTGAAGAAGGAATGTTTCGGGAAGATTTATTCTATAGATTAAGTGAAATAGTTATTAAGATACCTGAATTACAAGAGAGAGAGGGAGATGCGTTATTGCTCGCGCAACACTTCCTATCTAAATTTACTAATGAATTTAATAAAAAAGTAAAAACCTATACTTCTGATGCCGTGGTCGCAATATCCAATTATAATTGGCCAGGTAATGTACGTGAATTAGAAAACCGTGTAAAACGAGCCGTCATAATGAGTGACCACCGAAAAATATCCTTATCTGATTTGGAAATTGATTACATAACCGATAAAACGGAAACGTTAAATTTAAAAAAATTAAGGGAGAAA
>JABIPV010000107.1 GCA_018699075.1 Kordiimonadaceae bacterium
AACAAGTTCATTTTTTTCATCCGCTGTGATTTGTGTCCAAACGCCGTTGCTGCCGTTTCGTTCCCATGAATTATCAAGCCATGTTTCGTTACCAAATTGACCGGGACGGGGAATTGGGTCAAACTGCCATACCATTTGACCGGTTCTGACATTAAAGGCGCGGACCAGTCCCTTGGTGTTGTTATAATTATCAATTGTTAGGCCTTCTTTCATGGCATTACCGATAATAATAATGTCGCCTACCACTGTTGGTGTCGCATGAAGTCCAATCTCACCTGTGACTAGGTCAATGGGAATTTCGTTGCCTTGCACGGCACCTACTTTTAAGTCGACTATACCATTACTATCCGTGCCAAAATCATTGATGGGTACGCCTGTATGGGCATTTAAGGCCACCAGTTTATATCCTGTGGTAACATAAAAAATGCGGTCATTACCGTTACCATCTGACCAGTAAGAAAGACCGCGACCAGACAACTGACGTGGGGCCATGCCGCCGCGTAGACCTTCGTCCATGCTATGAAGCCATTTTAATTCACCAGTTTCAGCATCAAGGGCGAAAGCAGTTCGTCGTGTTCCGCCCGTTGCGTAAATCATGCCATCAATCATCAATGGTGTCACTTCAAGTTTATATTCAGCGCGCGAGCCAAGATTTTTTGTTGAAAATGACCATGCAAGCTCCAAATCTTCGAAGTTATCCGCATTGATCTGATCTAGTGGCGAATAACGAGATCCTTTAATATCACCCGCATAATGGGGCCATTCACCATTTGAAGTATCAAGTGTGTCCGCTTGGGCCAATGAAGATATAACGAAGGATGTTAAAATAGTGAGAGATTTAATGGACTTCTTTAAATGAAGCTTCATGCTTTTTTCCTTATTTATTATTATTTTCTAGAATAGAAAAAGTCCCGAGGATCATATGACCTTCGGGACTTTGATGCAAGATTATGATTTTATGGGCTTAATCATCCGGCAGAGCATACACTCTAAACTCGCCAGGATATGCACCACCACTGACGGAGACACAAATATATTGCTTACCATCAATGCTGTAAGTCATTGGTGACCCTGTTTGTCCTGCAGGCATCCAGATCTCACCAACTTCTTCGCCTGTTTCTTTATTATAAGCACGAAGCATGGCACCGCGTTCACGGTCGCCGGGGTTGGTGATGATTTGATCACCAAGGATCAGGAGAGTTTTTGTCACCACAAGGGCAATTTCAATCTTCTGACCTGTACGGGGAATATCCATTCCTTTTAACATTGGATGGAAGCGGACATTATCAGGTGTTTCACCGTGAGGAACTTGCCATTTCACTTTTCCTTCATTCATATCTATCGCCGCCAGTACGCCGTATGGTGGTTTTAGGATTGATAAACCTTCGATATTTAATGTCGGTACCTGAACAATTGGGGCATCAGGATCCTCATATTCGCTAACTACTTTCGGTGCATCAGGGTTTTGGCCTGTACCAGAAGCATATCTCATGCGGAACGGCTGCCCTTTGCGGCCAGACATATAATTCACATTTGAGAACCCTTCTGGTGGCGGCGCAAGCGAAAGATTATCCAGTGAAGAGGATTGTGCTTGCGCATAGACGATACCTGTTTCAGGATCGAAGGAAGCACCAGGCCAGCTTGAACCGCCGCCAGTTGCACCAATATTTACTGCACCAAGAATGCCGTTTACATCACCAAGAAGAGGCGGGTTGTATCTAGCGTCATTATCCCAATTCCAACGCTTTGCTTTTTCAATAGCCATTTCTCGCATTTCAGGTGTAAAATCAATAAAGTCATTTGGAAGATCAAGTTTTCCGCGACCATACATTAAATCCATCGGTGCATGAGGTTGGGTTGGTGAATACCATTCGCCGGGAACGTTGCCTATGGGAACAGGGACTTCTGGAATATCCCAGATTGGTTCTCCCGTTATGCGGTCAAAGGCATAAATAAATGATTGTTTGGTTGGAAGTGCGATAATTTCACGCATTTCACCATTAATTTCCACATCCATAATCAGTGGTGCTGCGGAAAGGTCATGATCCCAAATCGGGTGATGAACCACTTGGAAATGCCAACGATACTCACCTGTTGCTAAATCGACAGCGACGAGGCTCTCACCGAATAAATTATTGCCGGGACGATGACCGCCATAAAAATCAGACGAAGGTGATTCTACAGGAAGAAAAACTAAACCATTTTTTTCATCAACCGTGATTTGTGTCCAAACACCCGTGTTACCGTTTCTTTCCCATGAATTATCAAGCCATGTGTCATTACCAAATTGCCCGGGACGGGGAATCGGGTCAAACTGCCATACTTTTTCACCTGTTCTGGCATCAAATGCGCGCACAAGACCTTTAGTATTATTGTAATTATCAATGGTCATGCCTTCTTTCATGGCAGAACCAACAATCACCAAATCGCCAGCGACAGTAGGTGTTGCATGAAGACCAATTTCACCAGTTACAAGATCGATTTGTACTTCTTTGCCTTGAACCACGCCTACTTTAAGATCAAGAATACCAGTTCCGTCAGTACCAAAGCTTTCAATCGGAATGCCTGTGTGAGCGTTTAAAGAGACAAGTTTATAACCTGTTGTCACATAAAAAATACGGTCATCACCATTTCCATCTGACCAGTAAGAAAGGCCGCGACCGGAAAGCTGTCGCGGTGCAAGACCAGCACGAAGTCCTTCTTCCATGCTGTGTATCCATTTTAACTCACCCGTTGCACCGTCAAGTGCAATGGCGGTGCGCCTTGTCCCCGCTGTGGCATAAAGAATACCGTCAATGACCAGTGGCGTAACCTCGAGTTTATATTCGGCTCGGGATCCTAAATTCTTTGTGGAAAAAGACCAAACCAGTTCAAGGTCTTCAAAATTATCTGCGTTGATTTGATCAAGGGGAGAGTATCTAGACCCTTTAATGTCCCCTGTATAAAAAGGCCAATCGCCGTTGGAAGTATCTGGCGCTTGCGCGAATGCACTGCTGATCATTGTTAATAATAGTGCCCCAATTATTAGCAAAATTTTCACGTATCTTCCCCTTATTATTTTTTAAAAATGACAAAGCCCTCATAACCATATGATCATGAGGGCTTTGAAGCAAGATTTTAGATGAAATGAATATTAATCATCGGGAAGAGCATATACTCTAAATTCGCCTGAATAAGCCCCACCACTGACAGACACACAGATATACTGTTTCCCGTCAATACTGTAGGTCATTGGAGAACCGGATTGACCCGCAGGCATCCAAACTTCACCAACATTTTCACCCGTCATTTTATCATAGGCACGTAGCATCGCACCACGTTCACGGTCACCGGGGTTAGTTACCCGTTGATCGCCAACAATCACCAGTGTTTTTGTTACTACAACACCCACGTTTGCAGGTTGACCAGTCATTGGAATATCCATTCCTTTTAATTTAGGATGGTTACGCACATTGTCAGGCGTTTCACCGTGAGGTACTTTCCAAAGAACTTTACCCGCATTCATATCAATGGCTGAAAGAACCCCGTAAGGGGGCTTAAGAATTGAAAGACCATCTACACGAAGCTGCGGGATGACCACAGGTGGGGTAGTTCTGTCTTCAAATTCACTTTCAACTTTTGGCGCGTCCGGGTTTTGACCAGTACCTGATGCATACATCATTCTAAATGGCTGACCGATACGGCCAGCAATATAATCCACATTTGAATAACCTTCTGGTGGAGGGGCCAATGTAAGGTTATCAAGATATGCTTGTGAAGCAGGTGCATAGACAATGCCTGTTTCAGGATCAAATGACGCACCCGGCCAGTTTGTTCCGCCAGTAGTCGCACCAATATTAATAGCACCAAGAACGCCATTAACATCACCAAGAAGTGGTGGGTTATACATACCACCATTTGACCAATCCCAGCGATCAAATTTATCTAATGCTTCTTGACGCATCTCAGGTGTAAAGTCAATCAGGTCATCCGGAAGATTAAGCTTACCGCGACCATACATTAAGTCCATTGGTGGCATTGGTTGAGTAGGTGAATACCATTCGCCGGGCACATTGCCTTGTGGTACTTCCACTTCAGGAATAGGCCAAATAGGCTCCCCTGTAATGCGGTCAAAGGCGTATATGAATGATTGTTTCGTAGGTAGTGCAATAATTTCACGATCTTGACCATCAATATTAACATCCATAACCAAAGGCGCAGATGAAAGATCGTGATCCCAGATCGGATGATGAACCACTTGGAAATGCCATTTATATTCACCTGTGTTCATATCCACAGCGACGAGGCTTTCACCGAATAGGTTATTGCCTGGGCGATGACCACCGTAAAAATCGGAAGCAGGACTTTCAATGGCTAGGAAGACAAGCTCATTTTTCTCATCCACAGTGATCTGTGTCCAAACACCCGTGTTACCATTGCGGTCCCATGAATTGTCGAGCCAAGTGTCGTTGCCGAACTGACCTGGTCTTGGGATTGGATCAAACTGCCATACTTTCTCACCTGTACGAACATCAAATGCACGTATAATACCTTTGGTGTTGTTATAGTTATCAATGGTCATGCCTTCTTTCATGGCTGAACCAACAATAACTATGTCGCCAACGACAGTTGGTGTTGCATGAAGTCCAATTTCACCTGTTACCAGATCAATTTGTACTTCATTTCCTTGAACGGCACCGACCTTAAGATCAAGAATACCATTGCCGTCTACACCGAAGCTATCAATTGGGATACCTGTATGGGCATTTAGCGCAATAAGGCGGTAACCTGTTGTTACATATAAAACACGGTCATCACCATTACCATCGGACCAGTAAGAAAGACCACGACCAGAAAGCTGACGTGGGGCCATGCCGCCACGAAGACCTTCTTCCATGCTGTGAACCCATTTAAGTTCACCCGTTGCACCGTCAAGTGCAATTGCGGCGCGGCGCGTTCCTGCCGTCGCATAAAGGGTGCCATCAATCATGATCGGCGTTACTTCAAGCTTATATTCAGAACGTGAACCGAGATTTTCTGTTGAATATGACCACGCAAGTTCAAGGTCTTCAAAGTTATCTGCGTTGATTTGATCAAGCGGCGAATAACGAGAACCTTTCATATCTCCAGTATAATGGGGCCATTCACCATTTAAGGTATCCATTGCTTTTGCAGGCATGCTTGAAGCGGCGTCATTTTCTGCCATCTCTGCATTTTGCTGCTCAGGTGCGCAAGAAGCTGCTGACAAGGCAAGCAATAGAGTTAATATTTTGAAACTAGGTGTCATGCTTTATTTCCTTTATTTATTTCTTAATTTAGTTGTTATAAAAACAACGAAAGCCTCAAGGATCATATGATCTTTGA
The DNA here is from genome assembly GCA_018699075.1 of Kordiimonadaceae bacterium. GTDB lineage: Bacteria > Pseudomonadota > Alphaproteobacteria > Sphingomonadales > Emcibacteraceae > Pseudemcibacter. The sequence goes on from JABIPV010000107.1 coordinate 5,344, forward strand.
GGCTTTTACGCAAGAATTTAGAAACATGTTTTTTTATTCAGCAGGCTTTTGTGCGTTCCATTGAATTTTCTTCAACTGAGAATTTTGATAAGGAAGCGGACGTGTTCCCGCTGGCATGCTATTTTCAGACATGATAAAGGCCAAGATATCGGCTTTAATTTTACGTGATGTACCTTTTGGATCATCAAGCGGCATTGTTTCACGCAGTCTTTGGAAAAGAATACTTACAGGCATCCCGTCCCAGTTATAAACAAAAGCCCCTTGTATTAAGCCAGGGGCTTCTTCAATGCCTTGCATTTGTGAACCGTGACAGGCTGAACAGCGCTCTTGATAAAGTTTTTCACCGCGTACGGCTTGGACTTCGGTATAAACTCCGTCCCAAACATTAGCCCCTTGCGCCATTGCAGAATTTTGCATTGTTAAGCTGAGTAAGGCTGCCGCTGCAAGGATTGGTAATTTAGATATTAACTTCATTTTAATCTCATCTTACTGGTTTTAAAGTTTCATTTTAAAAGGTGATTGTGGCGAGTTTAAGGGGCAAATTTGTAATTACCCCTTAACTCAACACTATTATTAATCGTCCGGTAGAGCATAAACTCTAAACTCACCGGCATATGCACCACCACTGACAGATACACAGATATACTGTTTACCATCAATGCTGTATGTCATAGGTGAACCGGATTGA
>JABIPV010000316.1 GCA_018699075.1 Kordiimonadaceae bacterium
AGCATCTTAGAATGAATTGGACCTTCAAGCGCAGTGTCGGCCCATGTATTTCCACCATCAACCGATACTTCAACCCGGGCAATTTTCCCTTTTCCAGACCAAGCGAGACCGGTAATTTCATAGAGGCCTTTTTTCTTAAGGCTCATGGCATTGGACGGCCTTGTGATTACCGATTTAACATCCTGTTCTAATGTAAACTGTAAGGCCATATCATCAGGCATCATGTCTGTATATTTTGCCGTTTCTTGTATAGACATCACGGGCCTATCACTTACGTAAATAGAGCGCAGCCATTTAACCGATGTATTTCCTTCAAACCCCGGATTAAAGAGCCGCATTGGATATCCCTGACTGGGTCTAATCCGTTCGCCGTTTTGACGAATAGCAATCATCGTATCATCAAGTGCTTTATCAATTGGTATGCTTCTGGTCATCATACCATTATCAGCCCCTTCAGCGATGATCCATTTGGCGTCTGGTGAAATACCGCATTCATCAAGCAAAGTAGAAAGCAGCACACCTGTCCACTCACTGCCGGAGAGTAGGCCATGAATTGATTGAAGGGACTCGTTTGTGGGGGTTTCGTCCCAAAGAACATTACTATTGCCACTACATTCCATATAATAATTACGTGATACAGTAGGGTAGTTTTCCAAGGCATTAAGATCAAATTTCAGCGGGTTTTTAACCATTCCATGAATAACCAAGAAATGCTGATCCGGATCAATATCAGGGATGCCCTGATGGCTACGTTCAAAATGTAAGCCATTTGGGGTAATGGTGCCCATTAAATGATCAAGGGGCGTTCTGGCGACAATCTTTGTTAATCTTAGATCTGCAAATTCTTGACTATCATTTGGCAGAAGACGTTTCACGTTGTCCACCTCAAACCTTGAACGATCACTATATTCTAAAGCATCACTACCCGGATAAAGAACCCAGTCCTCTTGTCCTTCGCCAACTATTTCCTGACCGTAAGCGGCACGGGTGGTGGCTAGTGCAGCGGTAGTAGCGATAGCTGAACTTAAGAAAAGGCGGCGATTAAGCAGTCCGCCTTTTGCGGCATGATCAGTGGTATCGATGATTAAAGAATTTTTATTTTTTGACATAAAATATTTTCCCTGTGACTAAAATACTTTTTTTAATTTTTATAAGATAAAAGGAGCTTACTATAACTAAATGGATCGGTCAAAGTAACAAACTGCGAGTGCCTGCTTTCGGCCAGAAGCAGACATTGCTATATTCATTGCTAATCCTTAAAAGAAGTTACTTAGAAAACCATTTAGATATTTTAAACCTCCAGGGGTTAAAAGCCATATAAAGCATGCGCAGTTGATTATCACTGTTATCCAATATGAGACCAAAAACGATTGCTTCTTAGTTTTGTGCCTAAATTTCTGTTGTGCGAATAGAGCGCCAGAGGGTGATGTTGTCCCTGATGTATTTGTGATTGCTGCAAAATGCTTTAAACGGAATCCTGCTGACTTAACACTTGAATCGTCGCCTTATAATACTGACGGTTGGGATTCACTCGCACATATCACCCTCATTCATGAACTGGAAGATGCCTTTAATATTGAAATTTCCCCTATAGATATTATTAATTTAAATTCATTGGCAGACGTATTTGTAATTGTCGACAAAAATATTAACGAAACTGGATAATGCATACAACTTTGTACAATAGTAAAATGAGTTTATAATTTTTGTATTGAAATCTGTGACCTAGTAAAATTAACTAAAGTAAGTTCTCCAAACTTCAGGAGAGAGTAATATGACTGAAATAATCAGTCAAATAAGTCATCAATAGAGTTTTGATCGATGGCACTTGTTTCATTTTCATCAAAATAATCATCGATAACATCTTGTTGCGCTGTAACTTCCACGCCATTGATTATGGCGGAACATGCAGCAATAAGTTTTTCCATTTTCGGTGAGTAATTGCCGACAATAATATTTACTAGATCTAATTTATCGCTTTTAAGGGCAATTTCTGCGTTTGAAATGGTGTTTAATAATAGTTCATCCATTTTAGAAACACATTTTTCAAATGGTTTTTTATATTTAGCAGGGGAATGGGAATAGGCCTCAATTGCAATTTCTTTATCTTGAAAAACGCTATATTTAAAATGATCAGGGTATGTAATGGTTTCCCATTCAAGAATATCTTCAAGACAATCGGGCATGTCGGCAATCATGCCGAGAAGCATATGAATTTCATTAAAATGATTGAGAAAATCCGTCGCCAGTAAAGTTTGGGAATTGATGTTCTTCCCTTCAACTAGTTTTCGGTATTTTTGATAATGTTCACTTTGTGTGGTCATTTACTTTTCTACAATCCAATACTCGCCTCAAATATTTTATACATTATTGCAATATAACATTGAATAAAAAGTTAATATTACTAATCAAAATATAAAAAAGCCCGTGAAATATACACGGGCTTTTACTATAATATAGTTTAATATGTTTAGTATTATGAAGAATAATACATGTCAAACTCAACAGGGTGAGGAGTCATATCCAGTCTTTGAATTTCTTCTTCCTTAAGTGCAATATAAGCATCGATTTGATCGTCACTGAATACTTCACCTTTTTTGAGGAATTCACGGTCCGCATCAAGTGCATCAAGAGCTTCACGAAGCGAAGAAGCAACTTGTGGTACTTCTTTTAATTCTTCAGGTGGAAGATGATATAGATCTTTATCCATTGCTTCACCAGGATGAATTTTATTTTCAATTCCGTCAAGGCCTGCCATCAAAAGAGCAGAGAATGCAAGATATGGGTTGGCAGTTGGGTCTGGGAAGCGAACTTCAACACGCTTACCATTTGGACTTGCAGAATAAGGAATACGACAAGAAGCTGAACGATTACGTGCAGAATATGCAAGCAGAACAGGTGCCTCAAAACCAGGTACAAGGCGCTTGTAACTGTTCGTTGATGGGTTTGTAAAAGCGTTAATAGCTTTAGCATGTTTAATGATGCCACCAATATAATGAAGACAAGTTTCAGAAAGATCTGCGTATCCGTTACCCGCAAACAAAGGCTTGCCTTCTTTCCAGATTGACATATGTACATGCATTCCTGAACCGTTATCAGCGGCAATAGGCTTCGGCATAAATGTTGCTGTTTTACCGTATGCACGAGCTACTTGGTGAGTAACATATTTATAAAGTTGAACGCGTTCCGCAGTTTGAAGAAGTGTACCGAAAGTAAGGCCGAGTTCATGTTGTGAAGGGGCAACTTCCTGATGGTGTTTGTCCATTGGAAGGCCACATTCTTTCATTAATGAAACCATTTCACTGCGGATATCTTGACATTGATCATATGGCTCAAGTGCGAAATAGTTACCTGTTACCGGTGCGCGGTGAGCTTTGTTGCCGCCTTCGATGGTTGCACCTGAATTGCCTGGGTTTTGTGCGTCATTTAGTGTATATTCTGCACTCGAATAGTCGACGTTATATTTAACATCGTCAAACATGAAGAATTCTGGTTCTGGACCAAAGTATGCTGTATCGCCTATGCCTGTGAATTTTAGGTATGTTTCTGCTCTTGACGCTGTTGAACGTGGGTCACGGCCGTATCCTTCACCAGTTGCCGGCTCAACAATCGAACAGAAAATAGCGAGGGTCGGTTGATCGTAAAAAGGGTCTAAAATAACCGTTGAAGGGTCAAGTTGCAGAATCATGTCTGAATCGTTAATCGTTTTCCATCCTGGTACTGAAGAGCCATCAAACATAACGCCTTCTTCAAACATATCTTCGTTTACCACATCGGCACACATGCTTAAGTGATAGCATTTACCTTTTGTGTCTGAAAAACGAAGATCCACATATTCAATTGCTTCTTCTTTGATGAGATCGAGAACTTTTTTAACGTCTGACATTTTTTTTCCTATTTGTACTTAAGAGTTAATAATGATGGTTTTATTAATTATATTGCATCATCGCCGGTTTCACCGGTTCTGATACGAATTGCTTCTTCAATATTACTGATGAATATTTTTCCGTCTCCGATACGGCCTGTTTTAGCGGCTTGTTGAATAGCTTCAACGGCGCGTTCTACAAGAGCATCTTCAAGGATGATTTCTATTTTAACCTTAGGGAGGAAGTCGACCACATACTCAGCACCACGGTAAAGTTCTGTATGGCCTTTTTGTCTTCCGAAACCTTTGGCTTCAATAACTGTAATACCGCTCAGTCCCACTTCGTGGAGGGCTTCTTTAACTTCATCGAGTTTGAAAGGTTTTATTATGGCTTCAATCTTTTTCATAATATTTTTCTGCCTTTTTACGGTGTTAATTTTACCTACCCCTATAAGCAGATACCGTGCCAACTTTGAGAAATGGCTAAAACGCAGGTGATTTCAACTATCAAGCTGAATGCCTAAACCTGAAATGATTAAATTAATTGCAAGGGCTGCCTATTTTTTAAGCAAGGTTTGAAAAATTGATTAAATACGCATATTTATAAAAGAAAGTAGTTTTTATAATAATCATACTTGACGCCCACCATTTGAAACCTTAAAAGGGCTTCACTTTACTAAACGCTATCTATGTGGCGGGTGTAGCTCAGTTGGTTAGAGCGCCAGATTGTGATTCTGGAAGTCGCCGGTTCAATCCCGGTCACTCGCCCCACTATTTATAATTTAGAAAAATTAGTTCACAAACAACTTTTTACCGTTTGTGTGTACCCCGTCAGACCAAGTTGGACTAATTAAAGGTATTGCATAAGAGAGTGTTTTTGTTTCATCGTAATGACGAAGGAATGAAAATGACACGTAAACACTCTAATAAAACTAGTAA
>JABIPV010000089.1 GCA_018699075.1 Kordiimonadaceae bacterium
GGCGAATATTGCAGGAATTGCCAAAAATTCCGTCTCTCCAGACGCAGCTACTGATGCCCATTTTTTCCATAAAACGCCAGTTTTTAACGGCCACATTGGCAATTAAAAACGGCGCATGATGAAATTCACCGTAAGCTTCAATAATTTCATCTGGTAACCCTCTTACCACATGTTTGTTTACCCACCCGCCAGAGGCCATCACCAATTTCTTTGCTTTTACACGGTAGGTTTTATTGTTTTTTGAATAAGTCACCGAAACGGAGGTTGACGCTTCAGGAACTTTTCCTTCATGTTTAACTTTAACCACCGTTGCACGCAAACGCATACGCACCGGATTAGTCGGATTATCCAGTTGAGAAAATTTAATTTTTCCGTTCATTATATCATTGTAATTATAGGTACCTTCAATGCCATTTGGGATTATTTTTTTGATAAAATGACGTGAAAACCCATCATTGCCACCCGGCAATGAATGACGCACCCAAGTGCTTGGACCACTTGTACTTTCTTGGACGCCAATGCCCCCTTTAATCGGCATACCTAGACCTCTGGCACAGTTCGCGGAAAGCGCATCTGCACCAAGCCCGACTGACCCCGCCAAGATAACATCAGCATGGCGCGTCACATAGGGACTAAACCCCAAATGATCTTCAACATATTGTTTATAGGAAACTCTATCCAACCATTTATCAAAATCCTGCTGATCCGGCGTTTTAAAATTATACGACCGCCAATTGGCGAGATCTAATCTGTCCTGTTCGGACCCATCCATATCAGCGTAACCACGGTCTATTGGGTCAATTGACCATTTTGATTTTCCATCATCGTCTTTACCCAAGTAATAACCTACTGATGTAATGTCTTCTTGCCAATATTGAAATCCGTAACTGTCTTTGGCAAGGCGAATTTCTTTATCTGAATTTTGCAGTTCAGCATAGGTAAAATCCATTGAAATACCCAGCTCATTCATATATCGCACGTCGGGATGATCATTTGGATTAAGTCTGTCTTCCGCAGTTGTTGGTGCTGAAAAACCATTTGCACCTTGAGGACCAATTAATAAATGGCCATCAACGTCAAATTCGTTTCGTTTTGATTCCCCGCCAAACACAGGATGGTTTTCAAGCATTAAACATTTATCATCTGGCTTCGCAGTTTTACGGTATTCATAAGCCGCCCCTAACCCGGCCATACCCGCACCAACAATGATCAAATCATAGGTTTCATCCAAATCAATTATTTTAACGTCGCTGCCATCTTCATACATTCCATCCCTTAAATTATGAGCAACATTTGCGACTTCCGGCGTATTACCATGTGACGACGCATAATCGCCAACGCCGCCATATCCGTACCATGTATTATCTACACCTTCCGTAAGCGTTTCTACCTTTTGTGTTTGGGCAAATGGAGATTGCATGGATAGTAGCAAAGCACCACTACCAAGCAATGTAGAATTCATAAAATCTCTGCGGGTAATGGTTAAATCAATGCCAGCAGTTTTTTTTGTTTTATTCATTTTTCAATCCACAATTTTTATACATTTAAACTTCAGATATTTCATATTCAACGTCTAGGAATTTGGCTAGTTTTTTAACACGCTTTTCAACCACTTCATTGACCAGGTCTAACATTTCAGTCTCTACTTTAAGGCTAAGAAGTTTATTTGTTGTTTTAAGTTCTGCTGTTTTAAGACCATCTGACGTTCCGCCGGATATTCTTTGAGCTAATCGTAAAGCTAACCCAATTTTTCTGGCATATTGCAAGTCTTTGTTACTGATTAAAGATTTTGCTGTTTTTACTTGTGGCACATTAAATTCTGATCCACCGTAACAAATATAAAGTGCCATAGCGATCAACGCCGCGCCCCAATGGTTTATGCCGCTAAGACGTCCATAAAGAATTTCGGACACCACTTTATCCGCCCTATATTCAGGATGTCCACGCCAGCCCACATCACAAAGAATACAAATTGCAAGTCGAAGGCGTTTATGTTCTGCGCTCTCATCTTCAAATAAATCTTCGATCCAGTCATTTAGCCTCTCACCATGATCAGGGAAACGCCCCGTCATTTCAGCAACTTGGTGACAACCAACAATTAGCGGGTCTTGTTCGCGGACTTCTTTATCCATACCGTCATAAAGAATTCCTTCACGCACCCCAAAAGCAGAAACAACAAATTTACATGGTTTGATCATTTTTAATAGTCGGTATAATGCAAGAGCCGCAAGGGAAATCATTTTTATCCGTTTAGAAGAAATATGAGGACGATATTGCTCTAACTCAATATTTTTCATCTTGGAAATTTTATAAGCAAGATCCGTAATTTCATCTACAGGAATGATATAATTATGCATATTTATGAGCGGATATTTCTTTTCATTCATATGGATACGGGCAAGCGTACGCCATGCACCACCAACCGCATAAAATTTTCGCCCACGTGCTTTTTTAAGCCAATCTACGGAATCCAGATGCTGATCAATTTTTTCTTTAGGAGCATCTAACTTTACACCCGTATCATCCTGAAATTGAAGCGGGCCAATAGGCAGGGATATTTCATGATCCACTTGTCGGTCATGGACCATTGCCAGTTCTAAACTACCACCACCCATATCGCCGATAATCCCTGTGGCGTGAGGCACTGCACAGATAACCCCGTTTGCGGAAAGGCGCGCTTCTTCAATACCATCAATTACTTCAATATCAATGCCGGTTTCATTTTTTATCCGCTGAATAAATTCAGCACTATTATTCGCATCGCGGACCGCAGAGGTGGCAATAACCCTATAATCGTCAATGCTCATCTTTTTAAGTAATAATGCGAAACGTCTTAAGGTTTTGGCTGCTTTGTTCATTGATTTATCAATCATATGTCCCTTAGCAGCAACACCACGTCCTAATCTACAGAATACTTTTTCATTAAAAACTAAATAAGGTGCACGGGCACGATTTTCATAAACGACCAAACGTACAGTGTTTGATCCAATGTCAATGATTGCAAATTTTCCCACTTTTATTCGTCCTTATTTTCTTGATTATTTCTA
>JABIPV010000353.1 GCA_018699075.1 Kordiimonadaceae bacterium
AAGTGAAATGAGGTCTATTCTCTAAGGTGAAGATATTTTCATAACATAAAAGGGTATTAATATGATGATTAGAAAATTCATTATAGTGTTTATTATTTCCATTTTTGCAACATCAGGCTACGCGCAAAATACCACGTCAGGATTAGGGCCAGATAACGGTCCGCTATGAAGTGCATTAAACTTGGTCTGGATCAACTCCGGAAATTTGGAATATAGGATAACATCTCGGCTTGTAATCAAATCAATCCGTGACGATACGGAAATAGAGACGCTCCTGAGACGCAGTATCGCTGCGCGAAGTTCGGGATTTCTAATTATATTAAGCTTACCTGAGACTACGATTTCCTCCACTGATGTAATTGGAATGTCGTTCCAAGCGGTGCTTCTACTGTGTGACCTTCTAACTCCAATACAATGCTTGTTGGTCAGTTTTTGGGTACTTTCTTCACCAAACAGAATTGCCAATGCCTCTACCACGCTTTCTTGTTCGGTATTTAATTCTTCAAGCTGAGCGTTCCGGATTGCTAATAGCTCTTCGACTTCTATTGTCATGGCGTCTATTAACCGTCTCTCCTCGGCTATATTTTGCCTTTCCTCATAAACAGCTTGCACCTGAAGGCCGAGAAAGATACCGACGATCACGACGATCACATCAAGCCCAACTGCGAACCAGTTTTGATCGGTGACATGTTTCATAAATCGACGAAGTATCATGACCCGTCCTCCGTATGTGCGATGCCAAGTTTACGATCGAGTGTCACATGAAGGTTTTCAAGCATTTCCTCCTTCTTCTTCAATGTCGCGACGAATCCTCGCATACGGGACGCATTATCAATAATATCATTGCGAAAGGCGAGGTTTTCCAACATCCGCTCAAAATGGCAGGTGTGGCTGTAGGAGTTCATGATTGTAGGGTCGAGGTTTGGATTGAGTTCGATCAACTCTGGATATTTTCTTGCTATCAGCAATGCTGTACCAGAAACGCCGATTGAAAAGGTTCTTGAGGATTCCTGTGCAAAAGAAAGATTACTTATAGCACGTTTTATATCAGTACTTTCTATTAGATCAAGCTGACCACTCGAGGACAGTTCACGCAGTGCGGGGATGTCAATATTTTGGTCGTTGTAAACATGCGAACCCATTATGGCGTGGCAATGTGGGTCGCTAAGAATATTCATAGGCTCGGTGCCATCGATCACCGAACGGATGTCGTTGAGGGCAAGATCAAAGTCGTATAAGTCCTGAGCTAAAAAGACCTCAGTCAGGTTCATTTCAGAAAAACTCATTGCGGTGTATATGTCAGAATGGAGTCGGTCAAGATATACCTGCTCTGATACCCGTTCTTCGCGCTCATTGTTCCAGTCGTCAACCTGAAGACCGATAAATATACCGACAATTACGATCAGCACTTCAATCACGATCTGGAACCAGTCTTGCCTGCGAATAGCAGAAGCGAGTTTCTGTAATATCATTTCATTCTCCCTGAGACAAAAGGAGCTTACATCAACAAAGTGCACCGGTCAAAATAGTATATTCTGAATGTCTGCTTTGGGTCGGAAGCAGCCATTCGATCAGTGTGTTGGTATCGGGTGAGGGAGAAAGCGATTTTCGTATTAACTTTACGCGCGTTTTATCGGAGGATTAGCAGTAATTTCAAATTGTTTAAATTAATCTTATACAGAAGATAATATTATGGCCAGTTTCCTTGGCCATCCAGACACTCAAAATCATCCTCGCCGACTGCGCGGCAAAATTCCGGAAATTGGTGGGTCTTCCAATAATCAAGCATGTTGATACTGATGAGGAAATCACGGAAATCCTTATGTTGGAAAAGCGGGCGTCCGATAGGGTTATAAACCCGTCGTAGATTTAAACCATCATTTTCGGTTCGCAGTCTAAAATGTCTTGCCATACGCGTGCCGTCACCCAAAACGAATGCACCAATTACAGAAGATTTTTGACGTGTTTCAATATCTACATCCAGTAATCTTGTTGCTTGCTCGCGTAGGGCAGGGTTTAGAAAAGCATCCACATAAAGTGTTAGTTTTGCATCACGGTCGGGATCTGTGTTTTTTTCAAGAAAATCAATATACCTTTTGGCGTCTTCGATGGCGGCAGCCCGTGTTCCGCGCGGGTCATTAAAATCTGGATCAAGCGCGAGCAGGAATGTATCAAGGCGGCCCAATTCGAAACCTCGCTCGATAACAACTGTATTTTGATATTCAGCGGCGAGCACTGCATTGCCTGTGGCATGAGTAGCTGCGCCAAAAACATTATAATTCACCGCAACCACTGGGGCGATTTCGATGGCCTTTTCGATGGCTTCTACGGCAAGTTTAGACGCGCCGACGGTGGTATAATTAAGTCCTAACCACAGCCAAGCCGTCTCATTTTGAGGGTTGAGTTCGGTCGCGCGTTTGAAAGATGCTTCTGCATCGGCAAATTCAAGTCTAACGCCGTAAATGAAGCCTCTAACTGCCCACGCTTGTGATAAGTTGGGGTTTAAGGCCAATGCTCGTTCAATAAAAATGGTTGATCGGGCGGTCATATCTTCAAAGGAATATTTAATACCATCAAAGGTTGGTATCACCATACTGACACCGCCGAGGTCTGCCCACGCCAGTGCAAAATTTGGGTCAATCTCGGTGGCTTGTTCAAGATGTGAAATGGCTTCTTCAAGATAACCAACCCTTTCACTGGCGCCAAAGGTGCCGCGGTTTAAGAATAACTGGTGTCCACGTAGATATAAATCGTAGGCCGCGATGCTGCTGGTTGGTGGGGTCCGATTTACGGCATTGGCACTAAGTTCAATTTTTAAGGCGTCCGTAATGGCAAGGCTGATGTCATCTTGAACTTCAAAAATGCTGGTCACTTCACGGTCATATGTGTCTGACCATATATTTTCATCGCTTGTTGCGTCAATCAGTTGCGCGGTAACACGGACACGGTCGCCGGTAGTGCGCACTGATCCTTCGACGATATAGTTTACATCAAGCCTTTCAGATATTTCGGGCACAGATAAATTTAAGCCCTTTAGGGAGAAAGCCGAAGTCCTAGAAGTTATATCAAGCCCGGGTGCCGTCGCCAGCAGGTTTAAAATTTCTTCGGCCATTCCATCACCGAAATATTCCTGATCACGATCTGCGCTCATATCCGCAAACGAAAGTACGGCGATTTTATAGGGAGCATTGATTGAACGTGCGTCGGCGGTGTCCGTTTGCGTATCTATTGGATTATTAAGTACCAATAGTAATATGATAAATAGCAGCGAAACAATGACAAGACCCGCCAAAACAGGAGCAGTTAATAGTTTGCTGGATTTTATGTTTGTTCTATTGCTTGGTTTTCCATTGGTTTCTTTTGCCGTATCCTCGCCTGCAACAGTCGGTGATGCCAAAAACTGAATACCCCGCCCACGAATGGTTTTTATATACTTTTGTGTTTCTCCGCTATCGCCAAGGGCTTTACGGGCTGATTTTACACATGTGGATATGGTTGAATCCGAAACAATGCGTCCACTCCATATATCTTCAATAATTTCGTCTCTTGTTAAAATTCGTCCGGGGTTTTGGCTAAGCATTAAAATAAGATCAAAAACTCGCGGTTCCACGTGCAGAACCTCATCATCGCAACGAAGTTCGAACTTATCTGTATCTAAAATAAAATTATCAAATTGAATAATCATACGACCCCTATGGCATTCTCTAATTATACGACTTCAATTATTAATCATTGGCTGAACATTAAGCAAGTAGCGAAAGTTTAATAATGTATCCTTTTATTTTGCATTATTTTAATAGGGAATGGCTAGAACGGTGTCCAATTTTGATCGTTAACGTGTTTCATAAGTTTACGTAGGATCATATTAATCATTTCTGAATCAGAGGGTAAGGTCGTATTTTTGTTTTATTTCTTCCATTAAGCTCTGAGCTATATCCATTTGGCTTTCGTACTGCTCTAGCGATAGACCTGTCACCACACGAATAAAAAGGACTTGATTGAGATAATTTTCAATAAGACCAGGGTCATGAAGTTTGATATAATATTCAGCGGAAGTTGATTGATTTCCTCTTATTGCGAGAATAGCATCGAAATTGATGATTGTCGTCATCAAGTTGGCAAACTGAACAACCCTCTCGTCGGTGATGTTTTTTCTGACAATAGTTTTTTTAATCTGATTATCGTAGGCATTCATTTTATTGACAAGCAGCTGGTCAAAATACTGTAATGTACCGGAAGCTCGCAACTGTTGATACGTACCATCGGTATA
>JABIPV010000269.1 GCA_018699075.1 Kordiimonadaceae bacterium
GTTGTTGTACGCATATAATATTGCGGCTTATTATCTAAAAAACGATTATATTCTAAAATCCATTCCATGGTCAGGTCATATGCTTCTTGTTCCTGAACCTTCGGATCACACAGGGTGATACAGATCGAACGAATACCACTATCGAGCATTTCTTCTACAAGACTATCTTCATATACTTCACGAAGTTCACCCATAGCATCAAATATCAGCGACTTTCCGTTCCAAGGATTACCTTTTGCTTCGGCAAATGATACATTTGGTAGCGACGCCATTAACGGCATTGCGGCTGCACCTGCTATAAATTTACGACGATCAATTTTCATGATATAATCTCCCATATAAATATTTTGACAAAAAATCTTTTTTTAATTTCAAAAATAATAACAGTGATTGTGAAAATTAATAGTCAAAAACACATTAATCATTTGACAACGTCCTTACTGTTATTGTTATAGTATAACCAACTAATATAAATATTACAGGAAAACAAGCTTTCCGACCATGGAGGATAATTATGACAGACCAAAATAATAATCAAATTTCAAAAAGAGACTTTCTAGCAACTCTTGGCATGATCGGAGGATCAGCAGCCGTGATGACCGCACTTAGTGGTTTTGAACATAGCTTGGCATCTGACGCGAAAGCGCCACCAATGCTTCACACACACGGAAATGGAAAAAGTGTAGTTATTCTTGGCGCCGGCATGGCTGGTCTTGTCACTGCGCTTGAACTTTCCAAAAAAGGTTATAACTGCACAATCCTTGAAGCCCGTGATTATGCAGGTGGACGTAACAGTTGTTCACGTAAAGGAACCAAGGTTACTCATGCAACTGGCGAAACACATACTTGTGACTTCGATAATGGTCAGTATTTAAACCATGGCGCATGGCGTATTCCGGGACAACATCATTCAACACTTCACTATGCAAGATCCCTTGATGTTCCACTTGAAGTAATGCTCAACCACAGTTCACAAAGTTATCTTTATGCTGATAACATTGAAGGACCGCTTAATAATCAGCGTGTACGTCGCATTCATGTTGAATCTGACCGTAAGGGTCATGTTGCTGAACTTCTTGCTAAATGTGCAGCAGGTGGCGCTCTTGATGAAATGCTTGAAAAAGAAGATGTTGAAAAGCTACTGACTTATTTAAAAGGTATGGGCCTCATCAACGCCGAGACATTTGAATATCAGGCAAACTCCATTCGTGGTTTCTCATCTTATAAAGGTGGCGGCGATAATTACGGCACATTGTCCGAACCATATGCGCTAAATGATCTGCTAAATATGAATATGGCAGGACGTGAACTTACTTCTGATCACCCAACTTGTATGTTCCAAGCCGTTGGTGGTATGGATCAAATCGCCTTTGCGCTTCGTGATGCTTTACCGCACGGTGTTCTAAACCTAAATAAAGAAGTTACCAGAATTAGGCATAGTGGAAGTGGTGTGACGGTTAATTATAAAGACACTAAAACAGGCGCAGCAGCACAGGCAAAAGCAGATTTCTGTGTTTCCACAATTCCTTACGCTGTTGTTACCGGAATCGAAAATAATTTCAATGACGACATTATTGATGCCATGAAAACGCCTGCACCTAGCCAAGTGGCGAAATTCGGGTTGCAAATGAAAACACGCTTCTGGGAAACAGAAGATATGATTTATGGCGGAACTTCCACAACAAGTATGGCTGGTAATATCGCCTACCCATCCGCAGACCTTCACGGTAAAGATGGTGGTGTATTATTAGCGTCTTACTTATTTGGTGGCCGTTCAAACAATTTCAGTAAAATGAATATCAATGAAAAAATTGAATATGCCCTTGCAACTGGTGAGCATATCCATCCAGGTAATTACCGCGAAAACTTCAATGGTAAAGCGGCAGGTATCATCTGGCAGGACGAAAAATATAATAAGTCCGGTTGGTCAAGCTGGCAAGGTGACAGCATTAAGAAACTACCTGTTATTCTTAAAGGCGAAAATCGTATGCTTTTTGCCGGTGACTGTATTTCACCACGTCTAAGCGGCTGGCTTGCGGGCGCAATCGAAGGCGCATGGCTTACAATCGCTGAACTTGATAAACGTGCAGCACAAATCTAAGCTTAATAATTGAACATTAGATTTCGACAATATACCCAGCATGATAAAAAATCATGTCTGGGTATATTTGATTTAAACTGTCCTGAATATTTTGCCCCTAATGAGCGCGATGAATATGAAGAGTTTCTTGATGAAATCCCAAACGGGTATCAAGTATGTTTAATTGACGACATAATATCTGGCGCCTTCGGGCTTTTCAAAAAAGGTAAAAATGAAAGCCGCCTCAATTGGATATTAATCGATCCAAATACCCAAGGAACTGGCCTCGGTTCACTCTTCGTAGATAAAGCAATTCAATCAGCTAAAGAGCTTAAAACATCTATCATACATATTGCCACAAGTCAGGAAGCCTATAAGTTTTTCCAAAAAAAGGGAGCCATTATCGTTTTAGAAACGAAAAATGGCTGGGGTCCAAATATGGATAAGATCGAAATGGAACTACATATATAAAAAAAGTCTAATTTTTAGTGGATTTTTATAATTGTTATGTTATTAAGTATCACTAACAGGGACACTTTATATATGGGACATAAAATGACTGACAATTCATATGATTTAAGTAAACGTGATTTTTTACAAGCAATCGGCATGATTGGTGGCTCCGCAGCTATGTATACAGCGATGACGGGCCTTAATATGGCACAAGCATCATCACTAGAAGAGCCGCCTGAATTATCATCGGAAGGTAAGGGTAAAAAACTTCTTCTTTTAGGTGCTGGTCTTTCCGGCCTTGCCATCGCCCTAGAAATGCAAAAAAAGGGTTACAAATGTGAAATCATTGAAGCCCGTGATCATGAAGGCGGTCGTTGTCAATCGGCCCGAAAGGGTAAAGTAATTCAAGAATTAGGTGGCGAAAAACAAGTTTGTAATTTTGAACATGGTCAATATTTAAACATCGGTCCATGGCGTATTCCTGCAGAACATAAAGCCGTGATCCATTATTGCCGCGAACTTGATGTTGAATTACAGCCAATGATCAATGAATCTGGTTACGGTATTTTCTATAATCAAGGTATTGAAGGCGCCCTTAAAGGTAAGCGTTTACGTCAAGTTGATGTCGCAATTGACCGTGAAGGAAATATTGAAGAACTTCTGGCCAAAGCGGTCAATGATGGTTCCCTTGATGACAAACTATCCGCAGAAGATAAAGAAGGACTGCTTGAATATCTTGCAACGACAGGACTGCTTGACCGTAAAGAACTATTTTATAGAGCAAATCGTGCGCGTACATACGAAAATTATCCTGGAACTGGTCTTGATGCAGGTAAAATGTCAGAGCCATATGAAATTTCTGAACTTCTTAAAGTTAAGCTCGGCATGCGCGCGCAAACAGCAGATCATCCTGCCGTAATGTTCCAAGCAAAAGGTGGAATGGATCAAATCCCTTTTACGATGTCAAAAGCATTAAAGCGCGGCACGATTAAATATAACCGCGAAGTAACCAATATCATCCATTCTGAGGACAACGTAAAAGTAACATATAAAGATTTAAAATCTGGCCGGGAAAAGACCTTAACTGCTGATTATTGCATTACGACAATTCCTTTTTCTGTCTTAAACGGTATTGATAATAATTTCTCACCTGAACTCAAAGACGCCATGAAGTCAGCGTCAAGCTCCCCTGCTTATAAAATCGGCCTTCAGTTTGACCGACGTTTCTGGGAAGAAGATGACATGATTTATGGCGGTGAAAGCCGTTCTGATATTCCTGATCATTATACAACAAGTTACCCATCCGCAGACCTTTATGGTAAAAACGGTGGTGTGGTACTTTCAAATTATAAATTTGGTGGTGGCAGTGTTCAACTCAGTAATAATACAGTGGCAGAACGCATTGAACATGCGCTTATGATCGGTGAAAAACTACATCCGGGAAATTATAGAAAGCATTTTAACGGAAATGCAATTTCCATGTCTTGGCATAAAGATAAATACAGCCTTGGTGGCGCATCAAGTTATAGAAGCAATCGCCTTCGTCGCAAACATATCCCAACAGTTCTTAAGGGTGAAAAGCGTATGTTATTCTCTGGTGGCGGCATATCACCTTATCACTCTGCATGGATGACCGGTGCCATTGAAGGCGCATGGGCAACAATCGCCGATTTAGACAAACGCGTCGCACAAACATAGATATCCCCATAATTATTTAAACCCTCGAACAGCAATGATCGAGGGTTTTTACTTACGCAAAGATATAAATTAATTAACAGATTTAAGTTTTAAAGGGTCAATAATGACAAACCGAGTGAATGATTTTAGCAAACGTGATTTTCTTCAAGCCATAGGCATGATCGGTGGATCAGCAGCGATGATAACCGCTATGACCGGCTTTGATAAAGCACTAGCATCCGATATGACCGAACCGCCAAAAATGACAACAGATGGCAATGGTAAAAAGATTGTTATTTTAGGGTCTGGCCTCGCCGGCATGGTACTTGCGCTAGAACTTGGTAAAAAAGGATATGACTGTCAAATTATTGAAGCCAGAACATTTGCTGGTGGCCGCTGTCAATCATCACGTAAAGGCACTGTCATTCAGGAAATAGGTAGTGAAAAACAGGTTTGCGATTTTGATAATGATCAATATGTAAATCACGGCCCTTGGCGCATTGCCCAGGAACATCATTCAACCATTCATTATTGCCATACTTTGGGTGTAAAACTTCAGCCAATGATCAATCAAAGTGCGCAAACATTTATTTATTCTGAAAAAGCAGAAGGCCCGCTTAAAGGCAAAC
>JABIPV010000151.1 GCA_018699075.1 Kordiimonadaceae bacterium
ATAAACCAACGTTTTCAATACTCTTTTGTTGATCTTGGGTAACTTTATCAGTTTTATTAATTTCTTCTGCACTTTCAATCTTAGATTTATCGATTAATGCAGCTATATTATTAGGATCAAATAACTCTTTTTTTTCAAATTCAGAAACTTGTTTTACTTCATTGTCAATTTTTTCAGGATTTTGCTGTGCTAAATCATTTACTTCTGCCGGATCATTATCAAGGTTAAAAAGCTGCCATTTGCCAGTTCCATATGGTGGAGCTTGGGTCATCATTTTCCATGATCCTTGACGTATTGCTTGGCGGCCAAAAAGTTCCCAACCGTTGACATCTTCGGGACCATAAACATCTTTGCTTAAATCGTTGAGATGAGGAAGTATTGACCTTCCGGTAATTGGGTATACTTCATTGCCTTTATATTGATTGCCTGGATGTGTGGTGCCTGCTAGCTCTAACAATGTAGGTGCAATATCCTTTACCGTCATTAATGTTTGATCCATATCTCCTTTATAAGAAAGACCACCATAACGAACGATTGATGGTACTTTTATCCCCCCTTCAGAAACGAATGATTTAATATTCTGGAAAGGTCCAACGCCTGTATGTGCCCAATTTATACCATAATAAACATAGGAATTAACCTTACCCATATTATCAAGACTGTTATCTAATTCTTCCTCTATCCACTCTGCATTTGTTGATAAGTCCCCTATGTCATTACCTTCTGCACCATTATCAGACATAAATAAAATGAAGGTATTTTCGTATTGATCTGTGTCTTTAAGATAATTAATCACCCGTCCGATATTACGGTCAAGATTTTCAACCATGGCCGCAAAAATTTCCATTTCTCGTGCTTCGATTTTTTGCTGCTCTGGTGAAAGTTGATCCCAAGCATCAATATATGGTGGTGCCATGCTCGCAATTGCTTGATCATCAAAAATGCCTAATTCTTTTAAGCGCGAAATGCGTTCCTGCCTGATTTCACTATAACCTTTATCATATTGCCCCTTATAAAGGTCGATGTCCTCCTCAGGTGCTTGCAGGGGCCAATGCGGCGCGGTATAGGCAATATATCCAAAGAACGGCTTACTGTCATCACGTCCTTCTTCAATATAACTGATCATTTTATCAGTGTAATTGTTTGATGAGTAAAAGTCAGAAGGTAATTCAGCGACTTCACCATTTTCGATATAGTCAGCTGCCATTCCCTTCACTAAACCCAAACGGTCACTAAAATGACTGGCACCACCTTGCAAGAGGGCAAAAGATTTCTCAAACCCCCGGCTTTGGGGCTGAAGGTCAGGCGTATAGCCCAAATGCCATTTCCCGGCCATATAGGTATGATACCCGCTATCTTGTAAAATGCTTGAAACGGAAACCACATCTTTATTCAAGTAAGTTTCGTACCCTCTTTTTCCCTTTTGGTTAGTATCCCATTCGCCGCTCATGGTGCCAAGACCGGCCAAATGGTAATCGGTACCCGATAACATCATCGCACGGGTTGGTGAACATGTAGGCGCCGCATAAAAATTAGTTAGTAATAAACCATCGCCCGCAAGGGCATCTAAGTTAGGGGTACGAATTTCACCTCCGTAAGCGCCGATATCCGTATAGCCGAGATCATCGGCAACGATTAAGAGTATATTGGGCCTTTTTGGCTCAGCTGTTTCTTCACTGCATCCAACGACCAGAGAGAACGCAAAAATTAGGCCTAGTAAGTTTTTCATTCTAAATACTCTTTTAAAGTTCTGTACGGATTGTCCAAAGTTCAGGAAAAAATCTGTGGTCTACGGCGTGCTTTAACCACCCGACGCCAGCTGATCCACCAGTGCCCGGTTTAAAGCCTAATATTCTTTCCACGGAAACAAAATGACGATGGCGGTACTGTGAAAATAAATCAGCGACTTCTGTTAGTCCCTCGCCCAACATATAAAGGTCATTTGTTGGTGTGGGGTCGCCGTATACTTTAAGCCACGCTTTTTCAATTGACGGATGGGGTTTATATTTTTCTGTCCAATCCCGCTCCAAGCATTCTGGCGCAATATCAAGGCCGTTTCTATGAAGCAGTTTAATCACATCATCATAAAGGCTTGCAGATGAGAAATTTTTAAGTAATGCAGGATAAACATGCGGCACATTGCTATGCGCATCACACATTTTCTGATTTTTATTACCGAGAATAAATTCAATATGACGGTACATGAATGAGAGCTGTCCAGATGCCACACTTAAATAATCACGGAAAGAATTAAAGCCGTCCGTGCGAATGGTTGATAATACATCCCAGACATTTGTAATAAGTCTTAATATTTTTTTGCAACGATCCAATATTACAAATGCATTTGCAATATCATCTTCATTGATCCGTAACTGTAAATTATACAGCTCAAAATATAGAGATTTAAAAAGTAGCTCTTTTGCTTGTCCCATAATGATGAAACACATTTCATCATACCCTGCGGAGCGAGGATGCTGAAGGCTGAGGAGAAGATCAATACTTTCATAATCAATGTAGGGGTTGCTGGTGCCTTGAAACTCTGTTTGCGGTTCGCCTTTGGTTTCAACAACCGCTTTGGCCCGGTCCTGATCATCAAGAACATCCATTGAACGTGGATAAGGGGAGCCATCAACACCCTTTGGGTCAACGATATCCGGTATTACAAACTCAAAACTCATTAATATCTCCTGTAAGGTTTAATCTATATTAAAAAATTTCGCCGCATTGTCACCTAAAATAGAAGATTTTTGTTTATCGCTTAAATTACCATGGTTTCGAACAAGGGAACCCATATCAATTTCACCAAGCGGAAATGGATAATCCGTTCCAAACATAACCCGTTCTTCACCACTACATTTGATGAGTAGATCAAGTGCATCTTCGCTGAACACGGCGCTATCAACTGAAAACCGATCCACATATGAAGACGGTAGATTTGGACAATCTTTTCGGACGATATCCCTTTCCCGCCAAGCGTTATCCACCCGCCCCATAAGATACGCAAAACTTCCCCCACCATGAGCAAAACAAAGTTTGAGACTTTTAGGTAACCTTTCAAAGGCACCTGATAAAATGAGCGATAATATCGATAACTGCGTTTCCGCAGGCATTGCCACAAGCCACTGCAGCATATATTTAGGCATTCTTTCCGGTGACATCATATCCCATGGGTGTATAAGCACAGGGGCATTAATACTTGCACAATGTTGCAGGAACGTAATGATCCCTTCATCATCAAGGTTTTTATCTTTCACATGATTGCCGATTTGCACAGCGACATGACCACTTTTCATGGCCCGTTCAACTTCCTGGCAAGCTAAATCAATATCTTGTAGCGGCACTTGGCACATGGTTTTTAAACGCGCCGCATCATGGGAACATAATTCAAGGGCAATATCATTAATCACTTGGGCGCATTCAAGTGCTTGATCACTTTGCTTTTCATATGCAAACAATATCGGTGTCGCGCACATAATTTGCACATCAACGCCGTATTTATCCATTTCTTCAATTCGCTTTGACGCATTCCAACAAGCATCATAAATGGGGCGATAATCTTCACCATTAAGTGTGATCATTCCTTTATTTTCAGAAACTTTGCGAAACCCTGGCCAAACACCTTCGCCAAAACGTGTATCTAAATTTTCAATATTATTTGGATAAAAATGTGAATGGATATCAATAACTTTACTCATAATTATAACTGTACCCATCCTTCTGGTGGTTTGCCCTTGCCGGGGTGGATTTCACCACAATTGGAACACGTCCGCGCCTCCAAATCGTCATGGTAATCCTGATAAACTTTTGGGAGCGCCGTTACAATCATGCTTGGATCTGTGAGAGCCACCTCTACCCGATGAACTCTATCGCCGCAATTAAAGCAGTACCATTCGAAACCTTCCATCATGTCAGGTTGACGAGGCGATTCAATCACAATGCCAATTGATCCTTCTTGCGGGCGTTGCGGTGCGTGAATTGTATGTGGAGGCATCAAGAAAACCTCACCTTCGCGAATTGGAACATCATATATTACACCATTTTCCGCTATTTTCAGCATCATGTCGCCTTTGATCTGATAAAACCATTCCTCAACTGGGTCATCATGGAAATCAACCCGGGTATTAGGCCCCCCGACCACCATAACTATCATGCCGGTCGTATCATCATGCAGCATTTTATTTCCAACAGGGGGCTTCAGTAAGTCCTGATGATCTTCAATCCATTTATTAATATTAAATGGTAATAATCTTGGATGTATTGGCATAATTTTATCCTTTTTCTTAAGATTTTTTATAGGCAATTGCTTTAATTTCAATCAGCAAATTCGGGTGTGGCAATTGATGTACAGCTACTGTCGTTCTAGCGGGACCTGAATGGTTAAAATATTCTCCATAAACCGCGTTATACCCCTTAAAATCATCCATATTTATCAGGAAAGTACTAACTTCGACCAAATCGTCGAGACTCGCACCTGCATCCTTTAATGTGGCTTCTATATTTTTAATCACCGCATGAGTTTGGGCCTTTATATCAAGTGTGACATTCCCCGACGCATCGATTTCAACACCTTCGTGGCTATTATCTTCCCGCCGCGAACTGGTTCCAGAAACATAAATAAAATCACCCGCTTTTTTATAATGGGGATATTTACCAAGGGGCTTAGCTTTACCATCAATTACATTACTGTCTTCAGCCATGATGAATTCCTATCTTTTATTACATATGGTGAGAGGTTCAGAATAGAAATCCAAGCTATGCATTCCCCCTTCTCTACCGATGCCAGAAAGTTTAACACCGCCAAAAGGCGTTCTTAAGTCGCGTAAGAACCAATCATTAATCCAGCAAATACCCACTTCCATTTGTCTGGCCACACGATCTGCTTTATTTGCATCCGTGGTCCATAACGCCGCTGCAAGGCCATAATTGGTATCATTGGCAAGCTCTACAACATCTTCTTCCGTATCAAAGGGAGTGATATGACATACGGGCCCAAAAATTTCTTCTTTCACGCAGCGAGCATCTTCTGCAAGGCCCGTCCAAATGGTCGGTTCAATAAATGAACCATTGTCCCTCTCATCACCAAAGCTTGGAATTTTTCCTCCGGTGACTAAAGTAGCTCCCTCCTCCAACGCTAGAGAAAAATAGGATAATACTTTTACACGATGTTTTGCTGATATAAGTGGCCCCATATCTGAACCGTCTTCTGGTTTACCAATTTTAATATTTTCCGCTTTTTCTTTTAATGCGTCCACGAATTTATCAAAAATAGGTCGCTGCACGTAAACTCTTTCCGAACAAAGGCAGACTTGACCACAATTAGCAAAGACCGAACGTACTGTGCCCGAAACAGCGGCATCAAAGTCTGCATCCTCGAATATAATCGCCGCGTTCTTACCACCGAGTTCAAATGATATAGGTTTTAAACCTTCTGCGGCACTTTTCATTATGGCCGTGCCAGTTTTTGTTTCCCCCGTGAATGTAACGCAATCAACATCTTTATGACCAACAAGAAATTCTCCCGCTGAACCGGGACCAAAACCGTGAACCAAATTATATACACCTATTGGAATGCCGACAGTTTCCATTACCTCAGCAAGCAAAGTCGCTGTTGACGGTGTTTCTTCCGATGGTTTTACAACAACCGTATTTCCAGACGCGAGAGCCGGTGCAACTTTCCATGTCATTAGAAGGAGTGGCAAATTCCAAGGCGACACAACAGCAACAACCCCAATAGGTTTATTTACCACATAACTGGTGGCGCCTTTTCCATCGGGTGTTTCCATTTCAAATGTTTGGGTTGGCCGAGTTTTTATCAAATCAGCAAAAATTCTAAAATTCGCTGCACCGCGAGGAATATCAATATTTTTAACTTGTGAATATGCTTTGCCTGTATCCGCTACTTCAGCGGCAACAAAATCGTCAAAGCGTCTGTCAATTTCATCCGCAACTGCATGTAATAAGGCGCAGCGCTTTTTAACATCAATGCTTCCCCATTCACCTTTAAGCGCCGATTTCGCGCTTTGCACTGCCTTATTAACAAGGTCGTGGTCCGCTTCAGCAACCTTTGCTACCAAAGTGCCGTCGACAGGATTAATATCATCAAATAAATTATCTGATGTAATGAATTCTCCAGCCACGTAATTCTTTAATATAGTGTCCTGATCTGCTGTCAAAACAGTCTCCAAATATTGTTTCTTTGAAAGCATCATATGCGAACTTGATATAACATAAAAATAATATTATTGTTTATAGCTATAACAAAAACAATATATCAAAAGGAATATGGCGCTCATGTCATCCTCACGCTTAGAATATCATCTTTTATCAAGGCTTAAGTTCAAACAATTAAAGCTGCTCGTGACCGTTGATGAACAAAGAAATATTTTAAGAGCGTCAAAAGAACTAAACATGGCCCAACCCGCGGCGACAAAATATATTCGCGATCTCGAAGAAATGTTCGAAGTTGAACTTTTTAAAAGATCATCACGCGGCGTGACACCCACAGCTTATGGCGATGTGGTTATCCAGCACGCCAAATTAGTCCTTTCTCAAATTCAACATGTTAGCGAAGAAATTACTTCGTTAAAGCAAGGCATCACAGGTAGAATTAAAGTCGGTACTTTATTGGCTGCATCACCGCTTTTAATCCCTGAATGCTTACTTGTGTTAAAAAAAGAAAGACCAACGATTTATGTTACCGTGGTTGAAGGAACAAATGATAAATTAATGCCAGCTTTACGTAACGGTGATCTCGATGTGGTAATCGGTCGCCTACCAGAATTTCGTGAACGGGAAGATTTACAGCAAAGCATTTTATACAATGAACCTGTATCTGTTGTAACGCGACAAGGCCACCCTTTAACAAAGAAAAAAACATTATCTTTTAAAGACATCAATGACCAAGATTGGATTTTACCGCTCGCGCAGACATCCCTAAGAAGACAGATTGAATTTGAATTTAGAAATGCGGGCTTCGAACCCCCTGCTGATGCTGTTGAATCCATATCAATACTCACAAATCACAAACTTCTGATCGACACGGATATGATTGCAGTGATGCCTTATCAAGTGGCCGATCACTACTCTGATCTTGTGCGTCTTCCAATATCACTAGAATCAGCGGTCAGCCCCATTGGTATTACCACACGTGTCGGTGTAAATCATTCGCCGACACTAAGTTATTTTATCGAAACATTAAAAAAAGTTTCAAAAGAAATGACCATACAATAATTACTCAGCTGGCTCTTCTACCGGGGATGACACTTCACCTTTTATTTTACCGTGGAATAAGTTTTCTACAGCAATATAGAACATAGGTACAAAGAAAATCGCAAGGAATGTTGCCGCAAGCATACCGCCCATTACCGCCACACCAATAGCATTTTGACTTCCTGATCCTGCACCTGTCGCGAGTGCCAGTGGTAGTACACCCAAAACAAAAGCAAGGGATGTCATTATGATCGGGCGGAAACGTTGGCGCGCGGCAATTGCCGTCGCCTCCATCAAGTTTTGACCTTCTTCATGAAGTTCTTTGGCAAAGCCGACAATCAAAATGGCATTCTTCGCAGCAAGTCCTACAGTGGTAAGAAGCGCAACTTGGAAATAAACATCATTGGCCATACCAAACATTTTACTACCGATCACCGCACCCAAAATTCCCAATGGAACCACCAACATAACAGAGAGAGGCACAGCCCAGCTTTCATATAGAGCCGCAAGGCATAAGAACACCACTAAAGCCGAAAGAGCATAAAGTGCCGGTGCCTGTGCCCCTGATAGGCGTTCTTCAAATGATAAACCTGACCATTCAATCCCAATTCCACTAGGCAGTGTGGCAATAATTTTTTCTATTTCGTCCATGGCAACGCCTGAACTGACGCCCGGTGCAGGGGAACCTGAAATACTTAATGAAGCAGTTCCGTTAAAACGTTCCAGTTTAGCCGCACCATATTCCCAAGAAATGGTGGAGAAGTTATTGAAAGGGATCATTTCACCTTGATTATTACGCACATACCATTCGTTAATATCTTCTGGCATCATGCGATATTCTTGATCGGCTTGAATGTAAACACGCTTCGTACGACCTGCGTCAATGAAATCATTGACGTAACTTGAACCCCAAGAAATTTGCAGAGTACGATTAATATCATCCAAGGAAAGTCCAAGTGCGGATGCTTTTTCACTATCAATATCGACTTTCAATTGCGGCACGTCCTCTAACCCAATTGGGCGTACACCAAATAACATTGGGTTTTGGCCCGCAGCACCAAGCAATTGATTACGGGCATTCATCAATTCTTGATGACCAAGCCCCCCACGATCAACAAGGTGAAATTCAAATCCCGACGCGTTACCAAGTTCTTGAATCGGTGGCGGGAAAAATGCAAATGCCATGGCATCTTTAATTTGACCCAGAGCCCCCATCGCATGGCCAAAAATGGAAAATACCGATTGATCCGGTTCTGTTCGCTCCGACCAATCCTTAAGTCCAATAAAGCCCATGGCACCATTTTGACCTGCACCGGCAAAACTAAAACCAATTACTGTGAATAAATGATCAACGTTTCTAGACTGTGTATTCAAGAAATAATCTTCGACTTGCAGAACACTTTCCAATGTTCTTTCTGCGGTCGCACCAGGCGGCGTATTGACCATCATCATCATCATGCCTTGATCTTCGTTAGGTAAAAATGATGTAGGCAAAGTATTAAAAATATAAACCATACCGCCAATAAGCATCAAATATATAACAATAAATCGTGCAAATCTGCGCGCCATATATGATGTACTTCTTTGATAAAATGAACGAACTTTATTAAAGTTAACGTTAAAACTACCGAAGAAACCCGTTGTTGATCTTCTGCCATGACCTTCTTCATTTTTAAGGAAAGTGGCACATAATGAAGGGGACAATACAATTGCTACAACAACCGATAAACTCATTGCGGAAACAATCGTGATCGAGAACTGCCGGTAAATAACACCTGCAGAGCCGCTAAAGAAGGCCATTGGAACAAATACCGCTGATAGAACCACGGCGATACCGATTAAGGCACTGGTGATTTGATCCATAGATTTTTTGGTGGCTTCTTTTGGAGAAAGCCCTTCTTCGTTCATTATTCTTTCAACATTTTCGACCACCACAATCGCATCATCCACCAGCAAGCCTATCGCCAGCACCATGGCAAACATGGTCAGAGTATTAATGGAATAACCAAATACCGAAAGAATAGCGAAAGTACCAAGCAACACAATTGGCACCGCAATGGTCGGAATTAAGGTTGCGCGAAAATTTTGCAAGAAAATATACATTACCACAAACACCAAACCAACGGCTTCTAGCAGCGTATAAACAACAGATTTAATCGAAAGCTCAATAAACGGTGCACTATCAAAGGGATAAATATATTCGACGCCTTCTGGTAAAAACTCTGCCAGTTCTTCAACACGTTGTTTCACGCGCTCCGTAGTATCTAAAGCATTTGCACCCGTAGAAAGACTGATTGCCATACCTGACGCAGGTCGTCCTTTATAGCGTACGATCATATCATAGTTTTCAGTACCAAGTTCTACGCGCGCCACGTCATTCAAGCGTACTTGTGAACCATCCGTATTGACGCGCAAAATAATATTGCTGAAATCATCAACTGTTTGCAAGCGCGATTGCGCCTTAATTGTTGCGTTTAATTGCTGTCCTGATATGGCCGGTAAGCCACCTACTTGGCCCGCTGATAAATCCGTATTTTGCACTCGAACCGCGTTTTGAACATCCAGCGGTGAAAGGTTATAGCTTAGTAGTTTTTCAGGGTTCAACCAAATGCGCATGGCATGTTGGAAAGCAAACGCTTGAACATTCCCAACACCATTAACTCGTGATATTTGGTCTTGAAATGTAGTCACAATAATATCGCCAATGTCAGCTTGGGTAAGCCTATCATCTGTCGCATAAAGCCCCACAACCAACATAAAGTTTCTGGTCGCCTTTGTAACTGTGATACCAAGGGCTTGAACTTCTTGAGGTAACAGCGCCGTTGCACCTTGTACTTTATTCTGCGTTTGCACTTGAGCAATATCAGGATTAGTTTCCGGCGTAAATGTAAGCGTAATAACAGAAGACCCGTCCATACTACTGGAGGAGAAATATTGTAAATTATCAATACCAACCAAGCGTTGTTCGATCACTTGGGTTACTGAATTTTCAACGGTTTCTGCCGAGGCGCCAGGGTAAAAAGACATAACAGCAATTGTTGGCGGTGCCACTTTAGGATAAAGCTCAATTGGTAAGCCACGGATCGCAAGTACACCTGCCAACATGATAATGATTGCAATCACCCATGCAAAAACGGGACGTTCAATAAAAAATCGAGCCATTGTATTATCCTAAGTCTCTATCCTAAGTATTTCACTTTAATATTATTAAAATTTCTAACTACGTAACTTATTGAGCAGGAACCCAAGGTGAAGGTACAACGGTCATTCCTGGGCCGATTTTTTGATACCCTTCGATAACTATTTTTTCACCTGCAGCAATTCCTTCTGCAACAATCCACTGATCTTGATACGCAGCACTTACTGAAATTGGACGTGGATTAACCACATTTTCATCATTAAGTACCCAAACATTAATCCCGCCCGTTTGATTGCGCACCGCGGCCCTTTGTGGTACAAGCACAACTTCACGCTCACCTAAATCCAATTTTGCATGAACAAATAACCCTGGAAGTAAAGTTTGTTTTGGATTTGGAACATGGGCGCGCAGGCCAATCGACCCCGTAGTTTCATCAACCACTACATCTGAAAATTTAAGTTCGCCTTTTTCTGGATGTGTAAGTGAGGTGCTTCTATCAATTATAATTTCCACAGGAATATTTTGTTCTGCCATCTGCATACGCAGACGCATTGCATCTTCACCCGGCTGACTAATGTCGACAAACACGGGGTCAAGCTGCGTAATTACAGCCAAGTTTTCCGTTTGGTTTGTTGTCACAAGTGCACCTTCAGTGACGGATGATTTACCGATACGACCAGAAATTGGGGCATACACACGTGTGTAATCAAGATCGACTTGCGCCACTTGAACCGACGCTTGCGCAACTGCTACAGACGCTTCCGATTGATTAAGTTCCGCAATCACATCATCATATGCTTGACCACTTACGGCGTTGGTTTTAATAAGTTCTTGGTATCGAACATCACGTGCTTTTTTGGCGGTTAAATCTGCCTGAGCACTTTTTAAATCGGCAACTCTACTGGCAAGCGTCGCTTTATAAGGCGTATCATCAATTTGATAAAGGGCTTGGCCTTTTTCAACGTCAGTACCTTCTTCGAATAAACGCTCGGTAATAATACCATTTACTTGAGGACGAATCTCAGCTTGTCTTAAAGCAGCTACCCTACCCGGCAATGTTTCTTGCAGAGCAATAGTTTCTGATTTTAAAGCTAAGAAAGAAACTGCCGTAGGAGGACGCCCTCCCATACCACCCATGGGGCCGCCTGCAGGGCCAGATGAGCCGCTCATCATATACCAAACCGCCGCCGCGCCTACGACTGCGATTACCATAAATATCTTAATTTGTTTCGACAACGGAAAAACTCTCTTCAATATTTAATGAATTTAATTAGCATTCTAACATTATTGCAAAAAAAGTGACAACAGAATTGGTCAAAATGACAATAATGTGAT
>JABIPV010000087.1 GCA_018699075.1 Kordiimonadaceae bacterium
CAAGTGGTTTAGTGGCCGTGAACAGTTTAATGGCCATGGTTGGTGGTATTTTATCCGCATTGGTTGTTGGTCAAAAAGACCCTGGCTTTGTTCACAATGGCGCTTTAGCAGGTCTTGTAGCTGTATGTGCTGGTTCCGACATTATGCACCCTATAGGCGCCTTAATCGTTGGTGCCATCGCAGGATATATATTCGTGCGTGCATTTACTATATGTGGCAATAAATGGAAAATTGATGATGTTCTTGGAGTTTGGCCTTTACACGGACTATGTGGTTTATGGGGAGGTATTTCAGCCGGAATATTTGGACAAGAAATATTTTGGGGCCTAGGAGGTGTGTCATTTTATGCACAAGTTTTCGGATCATTAGTAGGCGTTATTATCGCTACAATAGCAGGGTTTGCTCTTTTTGGAACTTTAAAGAAAGTTGTCGGTATAAGGCTAAGCCAAGAAGATGAATATATGGGAGCTGATCTTGCTATACATAAAATTAGCTCCACTCCGGAAGAAGACTTCGGCTTAAGATAAGCAATCTTTTGACACCATGACGTCAACTTTCTGATAATAAAGTCATTTTTTGATGTATTTATAATTTATTAGGTCATATATTTGCCTTGTTCTGTGTCATAATGTTATTATATTTTATGGTAACTAAATGTCAGGGTAATTTAGGAAAGTATATTGGCAAGCCGACGTAACACGATAAAAAAATCTGCAAAGAAGTCTCTTTTGCCCGCAAAGGTAACTGAGTTCCTTTCCAAAACGTTGATACGCCTTTGGGGAAGTGCTCTCATTTTATTATTTGTGGCAAGTGTTGCCGCTTTTTACACGTACGACATTAATGACCCTAGCTGGAATAATGTCGTAGAGGGCGGAGCCAATAACCTGCTTGGCCTAATCGGCTCCCATGGAGCAGACCTTCTTATACAAACCCTTGGTCTTGCTGCATACATACTGGTCTTGCCATTGCTTACGTGGGGCTGGCGAATTATATCCTTAAAAGGATTACCTTTTATATTCATGCATTTATTGATGCTGTCATTCTTGGTGATGTCTGCCTCTTTAACTCTGGCTGTTATCCCACCTTATGAAACATGGGTTCTTGAAGGTGTAGGGCTTGGCGGCATACTAGGATCGCAAATACTCCTTGAATATGTCCAAAGCTTCATTGCCTGGAGCGGCTTGGTATTTTACCCGCTCATTATAGCCCTTCTTTTTGGTACCCTCACCCTCGTTTGCTTTTTTTATACTTCGGGACTAGACCGCAGCGAATGGCAAAAAATGTTTGGCGGGATAAAATTGGCTACATTTATCGTGTTCAGTAAATTATTTACTTCTCTTCTTTATATCAAAAATTCATTTCAAGGTGTGGGGCAAAAACCGACAAATGTGGAATTTGATGTTAAGAGAAAAAGGGCGACATCTCGTCAAGACCCGCCTATGAAAAATTCTGAAAAGAAAATGAAAAGAACTATCCCAATAATCAATGCTGATAAAAAGAATATAAAAGCAAGCAAGCGCGAAACTAAAGAAAGCCAGCCAATGCTTGATATTTTATCAGATGGTGAATTTGCGCTTCCTTCATTAAGTTTATTATCCTCTCCTAAACCCCTTAGTGATCAGGATAAGTTAACCCATGATGCGCTGGAGCAAAATGCACGTATGCTTGAAGCTGTGCTTGATGATTTTGGTGTTAAGGGCGAAATTACAAAAGTACGCCCAGGCCCCGTTGTCACATTATATGAACTGGAGCCTGCACCAGGAACAAAATCATCCCGCGTAATTAACCTTGCCGACGACATTGCCCGTTCCATGAGTGCCATATCTGCGCGTGTGGCTGTGGTTCCCGGCAAAAATGCCATCGGTATTGAACTGCCAAATAGTAAGCGTGAAATCGTCGCCTTAAGAGAGATATTATCATCTAGCGTTTATGAAGATAGTAAAGCAAAATTACCTATGGCCCTTGGTAAAAACATCGGCGGAGACCCAATTGTTGCCGACATTGCATCAATGCCACATTTACTTGTTGCGGGTACAACAGGTTCCGGTAAGTCGGTTGCCATTAACGTTATGATACTCTCGCTGATTTATAAATTAACGCCTGCTGAGTGTCGTTTGATCATGGTCGATCCTAAAATGTTAGAACTTTCTGTTTATGACGATATTCCCCATTTGTTAACCCCTGTGGTAACCGACCCTAAAAAAGCTGTAGTCGCTTTAAAATGGGCGGTTCGGGAAATGGAACATCGCTACCAGAATATGGCCAAGTTACAGGTCCGCAATATTTCTGCATATAACAAGCGCCTTGAAGAGGCCCGGCAGAAAGGTGAAAATATCATTCGCAAAGTTCAAACAGGGTTTGAACCTGATACGGGCAAGCCCATTTACGAAGAAGAAAATCTTGATCTAACGCCACTGCCGATGATTGTCGTAATCGTCGATGAAATGGCCGACCTTATGCTGGTTGCGGGTAAAGATATCGAAACCTTGATCCAAAGGCTGGCACAAATGGCCCGTGCCGCAGGTATTCATTTGATCATGGCGACACAAAGACCTTCTGTTGATGTGATAACAGGCACTATTAAAGCCAACTTCCCTACACGTGTCGCGTTTCAGGTAACGTCAAAAATCGATAGCCGGACAATTCTAGGTGAACAAGGTGCTGAGCAGCTACTAGGGATGGGTGATATGCTCCATATGGCAGGCGGCGGTCGCATTACCCGGGTTCATGGACCTTTTGTTAATGACCAAGAAGTAGAACGCGTCGTAAAGGCCCTTAAAAAACAAGGCAAGCCAGATTACCTAACTAATATTATTGAAGAGCCGGAAGAAGGATTTGATTCTGAATTTCTGAAAAACTCACAAATGACCCCTAATGCCGGCAAACCTTCAGGTGATGAATTATATGATCGTGCTGTTGCCATTGTGGCGCGGGACCAAAAAGCCTCCACTAGTTACGTTCAACGACAGCTTCAAATTGGTTATAATAGAGCCGCGAATATAATTGATAAAATGGAACGTGAGGGGGTCGTTGGGGCCGCTAACCACGTCGGTAAACGTGAGGTCCTCGTACAGGATCATTCAGAAGATTATTAATCTTCTTGTCCGCAAGAGCTTATTAAAAACAGCCCTAAAATAATTGCGAAAAAAACTAAACAACCCCCCTTAATCACGTTCATAGAATAATTATATTAATTTTAATTTATATTGTCTAAATTCTACCTTAATGTACAACTACGCTTAAAAACTAAGCAATGGTAATTATAAGTAGGCTGAAAACATGATTAAAATATTCAACCCTGTAATATTTATATCCTTGATCTTCTCATTCAATATGGTGAGTAATGTTTCTGCCTATCAAGAAGAAGTACCAAACCCCAAAGCAAAAATGGTTGAGTTTGATACGCCACCATCCATTATTGCCGGAGAAGCGCGCGAAGAAGTTTTATCGAAAATTGAATATACTTTAAATAAAGTCAGGTCCTTAAAAGCCACATTCATTCAAAGGGGCCCTGAAGGCAACGTTGATGAAGGAACAATATTCCTTGAACGTCCTGGTAAAATCCGGTTCGAATATACCAATGATAACCCGATTTTAGTGGTCAGTGACGGTGACATGCTTTCATTTGTTGATTATGAAATCAAACAAGTCAGCCGCTGGCCGATCGATAAAACACCGCTTACAATTCTGGTAGATGATGAAATCAATTTGAAAGATAAAGACCTCGAAATTCCTGAAATCATTCGATTTGCAGGGCTTATCAAAATTTCTATCCTTCAACCGGATCAGAAAGATCAGGGTCATATCACGCTGATTTTTGAAGAATCTACCATGGAACTTAAATCATGGGAAGTGATTGATGTTCAAGGATATACCACGCGAATTGCCCTTCTTAATCCCGTATATAATATTGCTGTTGATGAAGATCAATTTACTTTTGAAGACCCTCGTCCTCGAAGAGGCCGTCGCGGTCCAAGAAGATAATACCTTCATAAAATCAACTTTATATTTTATATATTAAACATTTTACCTGTGACCCTTGAAAAATAAAAAATTGACCCCATCTATAAGATTAGAATTAGAGTGACAAGCTAACTTGACCTTCCTCTATTAGCATATAGCTCTAATTTTATGGACTAAGAGGTTTTTCCTTTTTCCCCTCCCTCTTTTTCCATCAAACTGATGTTTGACCCGGCCAGTCCCCTCTGGCCGGGTTTTTTATTATTAATAAATTCTTGTAGATATGCTTCATTGGTACTAATTTGCCCTCAAAGGATAATTGAATGATTTCAGAAAATGAAAATACCAGTGAAGACGACTTTGAAGAATTTGATGTTGAGGAAGAATACCCTACACTTATGCATGTGGCGCGCTTTGCCGACCTTATCAAAGCCACCAATTGGTTTCACCATATTGGCGAACCTGTATCAGATAAATTGCTTAAAACGTCCCGTGATTATCTTGATGCTCTTGGCTTTCCTGATACCTATCCCGCCGAAGTTGCGGATTGGCAAGATGCCATAATATGCATCGAAACCAATGATTGGAACAGCCCCGCATGGGAAGCAGAAGAACAATTGGCTGCGTCACTCATAAATGAAACATTAGAATTCATTGAAGAAGACGTGCTTGAAGTAGCCTTAACCAATATTACCAGCAAAGCATCAGAACAGATTACATTAGCTCTCGAAGATGCTTCAGCAAAATGGGGACTTGATGATGAAGAATTGCTCAGAGCCGCTATGGGCCAAGCGGTGCAAACCTGTTATCAGGCAGCTCTTGTAATCGCAGCAGGCGAAGAAGAAAATCATCCTTTTGCTTTAAAGTTTCGCCTTTATGAAATGGGCCATTGGCCGCTGGGCATCGCCGGAAATACACTTAATATATTTTAGAATTTTGCCTATATTCTTTTTTTTCAATTTGAAAGTTAAAATTTATGACCAAAATACGCTTAATTACATGGAACATTAATTCTGTACGCGCACGACTTCCACTAGTTGAAAAATTACTTGCTGAATATAATCCTGATATTTTATGCCTTCAAGAAACAAAGGTGCAGGATCATATGTTTCCCACAGATATATTTACAGAGTATGGCCTTAAACATCACGCCCTAGCCGGGCAAAAAAGTTATCACGGCGTCGCCACATTAAGTAAACTTCCTATTGTAAAAAGCGCCCCGATAAATTGGTGCGAAAAAGGGGACGCACGTCACATCGAAACAGAATTTAAAAACGGCATAAAGCTTCATAACTTTTATGTGCCCGCTGGCGGGGACATTCCAGACGCCGCAGTTAATGATAAATTCGGTCATAAACTGGATTTCTTAGAAGAAATGACAAATTGGTCACATGAGCTTCCTGAGGACGGAGACCATATTCTAGTCGGAGACCTTAATATCGCACCACTTGAAAGTGATGTTTGGTCCCATAAACAACTGCTGAAAGTGGTTAGCCATACGCCCCTTGAATGCGAAACTATGATATCTCTGCAGGAGGCCCACAACTGGTTTGATGTCATGCGACATTTTACACCAGAACCCGAAAGACTTTATAGCTGGTGGTCATATCGTTCCCCCAAATGGCAAACATCCGATAAAGGACGCCGCCTTGACCATGTGTGGTGCAGTCAAAACTTAAAAAGTAATATGAAATCCATGAGCGTACTTGAAGAAGTGCGAGGATGGGAAAAACCATCAGATCACGCGCCGGTAATGGTCGATTTGGAAATATAAATTATTTGTTTTTATTTAAAATGCCCGTGGCGACATCCACAACATCTTTGGTGAAATTCATCATTTTCTGACCGCCATCTACGGGAATAACTGCACCGTTAATAGAGGATGAATTAATAAGATGAAGCACAGAATTTGCAATATCATCGACATTAATTGGCGAGCCGACAAAATTCATGTGACTTGCCAGCTCAAAATTTTCTTGATTTTGAGTTTCGCTGATCATGGTCAGTCCCGGTGCAATACCATTTACACGCACCTTTGGACTTAAAGCCTGCGCCATCATTTCTGTCGCCCCAAATAATCCGTGCTTACTTAAGGTATAACTAAAAAAATCAGCATTTAAGGCAAAAACTTTGCTATCCAATATATTGATAACGCTGCCGCGATCATTTTTTTCTAATATGTTATGAAGACCTCGTGCCAATTGAAGAGGACCGCGCAAATTAACATTCATATGATCTACAAAGCTATTTTCAGTAAAATCCAACGCTTGATCACAGGAAAATAACGAGGCATTATTGACAACATGTGTAAGTTTTTGGGTTTTAGTGGAAAGGTCTTTGATCATTTCTTCAACGGCAGAATAACATCCTAGATCACACTTAATAATTTCCCCCGCACCTTCAAGTTCACCAAGTGTTTGTGTGGCTTCTTCTCCACTATCATGATGATGTAGATAAATATAAAATCCTGCGCGGCTTAATTTAAGCGCAATTGAACGACCAATACGTTTATTACCAGCAGTGATCAGTACAGCGTTCATGATCATTCTTCCTTAAAGGTCGTTAATAGACATATCAGGCCGCTGCCACCACGGCCTTTCAGGGCCATCATAAGTTGCCACAGTTATAGCCTTATTAGGATCGCCATGAAAAATAACCGTATTGGTTGGCGTTTCTTCAATTTCCACTTTTGTACAGCGAACGTTGAGGTCTTCAGCTTTCAGAAAAGCATTTATTTTTGAATAAAACAGTGCCGCTAAAACTTCCGTGGTCGGATCACCCGGCGTAATCATAATCAACGGCAAGTTTTCAGGTTCGTTTTCTTTAAAATAATTTAAAAGCGGATCAAGATTACTCAACTGCATACTATGATCAACAGCATTATCAATCCAATTATGCCACAAAGATTTTAACGATT
The DNA here is from genome assembly GCA_018699075.1 of Kordiimonadaceae bacterium. Lineage (GTDB taxonomy): Bacteria > Pseudomonadota > Alphaproteobacteria > Sphingomonadales > Emcibacteraceae > Pseudemcibacter. The sequence continues at coordinate 6,878 of JABIPV010000087.1, forward strand.
TAAAACCGTTACTCATATTTGTGTTACCATCAAGGGCATCGTCCCCTTCAAAGGAGCTCAAATACACTTTGACATATTCATTATGTCCATGGGGCACAAAGCACTTGCTGTTTTTTAAATTAAACAACCTGTGGCTCATACTATACCGTCTTGTAAAACAAATCTCAAACATCATGATGCGTTAAGTATAGAAGGAATGCGAAAGAGTCTAGCTATTTCCCATACTATATCCACCCGCTTCTGTTAAAATTATTTTAGCGTGGGAAGGGTCAATCTCAATCTTTTGCCGTAGTCGATAAACATGTGTTTCCAACGTATGGGTGGTAACATTTGAATTATAACCCCACACTTCGGTCAGCATTTTTTCACGCGTAATAATGCCACCATCAGCACGTCTTAAGAATTTTAGGATAGCGGTTTCTTTTTCCGTCAGGCGAATTTTTTCATCTGTTTCCAAGTTTGTGAGGATTTTTTCGCCAGGTTTAAAGGTATAATGACCTACAGGATAACTGGCGTCTTCGCTGATCAAATGTTGGCGCAGATGAGCACGAATACGGGCCAGCAAAATACCAAACTTAAACGGTTTTGTGACATAATCATTTGCCCCGGCATCTAATCCCAAGATGGTATCTGCTTCGGAAACATTTGCCGTCAACATTACAATAGGGGTACTTACCCCCAGCTTTCGCATCATTCTACATACTTCGCGGCCATCAATATCCGGAAGTCCCACATCAAGGACGATGATGTCAAAATCATTTTCCTTAACAGTATCAAGTGCACATTTACCATCACCACATTGCTGCGTTTGAAATTCTTCATGAAACGAAAGCTGAAGGGCTAAATTTTCCCTTAAATCAGTATCATCATCGACCAGTAGAATATTATAAATATGGGCCATGTGTCTTTACTCTATTTTTATTATTATATTCATATTATATAATTCATATATAATCATTTTTAAATCAATTAAAAAGGCTACCCTGCGCACAATGGATAACAATTCCGTGATCAATCAAAAAATTACTTCCGTAGAGAGGGCTGCGTCCGACCTGCGTAGAGGAGGTTTTGCGCTATTAACATTTGAGGAAAACTGCCTTCTCGTCACATCCGCAGAGTTAATTCTTGATGGTCGTTTAAAACAATTTAAAGAACTGAGCCAATCTGAACCGCTGGTTGGTTTAACTTATAACCGGGCAAATATATTAAAAATATCGCCGCGTTCCGGCGACGTTGCCCTTGTTACAATATCAGAATATATGAACAGCGCCGTTATCAGTTCCATGGCGGATCCATCAGATGACCTTATGCACGTTATGCAGGGACCCTTCATAGTTGCTGACGACTTGACCACAAATTTACATGATGCGGGTATTAAACTTTGTAAAATTGCCAAATTACTGCCGGCTGCCGTGTTTTCAAGACAACTTAAAAAATCAGACTGCCAAAAATGGGTAAAAGAACATGATATATTAACAGTGTCCGCTGATGACATCATAAATCATACTCATAACGATGCCATGGCACTCAATATTGTTACATCAGCCAAAGTTCCACTTGAGGCCGCAGAAAATGCCACTATGGTCGCTTTTCGCCCCAATGATGGGGGAACAGAACATTTCGCTATCATCGTAAATGATCCACCACGCGACCAGCCCGTTATGACCCGCATCCATTCCGAATGTTTTACCGGCGACTTATTGGGGTCTTTAAAATGTGATTGCGGCGATCAAATGCGTGGTGCCATAAAATATATGGCAGAAGCAGGTGGTGGTATTCTCTTATATCTGGCCCAAGAAGGACGCGGAATTGGCCTGATTAACAAACTTCGCGCCTATCATCTTCAGGATCAAGGCTTTGATACGGTTGATGCAAATGAAAGACTTGGGTTTTTAAGTGATGAAAGAATTTTTGAGCCCGCCGCACAGATGCTAAAGAAAATGGGATATATGAACGTTAATTTGCTCACCAACAATCCCGATAAAGTAAGCGGGCTTGAGAAATGTGATATTACGGTAAATGAGCGTATAGCTCATCATTTTCCCTCCAATAATCATAATGAGCTTTACTTAAAGACCAAAAAGAAACGCTCAGGCCATTTACTATAAATTCAGTACTTACTTTAACCCGATAAGTGTTAAACCAATGGCAGATAACAAAAAACCAACCTTTTGATTTCTATTTAATCTTTCACCAAAAAATGCATATGACATCAGTAGAATAAAGAACATGTCTAGTGAGAAAATGGTGACAACGACACTCCCTGGACCGCTTTTAAGCGCCGTAATATAAAAATATAAACCACCATAAGAAACAGTACCAGTCAAAGCTCCGGCCGTTAATATTTTCCATTTTGGTACTTTTGCCGTCCATACTTTTTTCTTATTTTTTAATAACACTAAGCAAGATACAATCGCACAGATTGCATAAGAAACTGCAACAATTAAGACACCTGATAAACCGGCTTCATTAGCAATTTTTAATCCACCATTTCGAAACGCCAACAGAATTATACAGGCAACCATTATAAGAAACCATGCACCACTGGTAGATTTTTCATGACCGCCTAACTTAATATTTACAACCAGCATTGCGGCGAAAAAGAATAGAATACCCACACCTTCCATCCATGTGATGCTTTCGCCGTAATAAAAGGAAGAAATGAGAATAACGATAACAATATTTGCTTTTGCAAAAGCAGATGTCAGACCTGCAGGACCGTAACGCATACCTTGTGAAAAGGCAAAATTTCCCCCCGCAGAACCAAGAGCAACGATAAGAGCCATAAATAAATATTCAGCACTACTAAATTCGCTTAGTACATCAAGACTTCCAAGAAAAAAACAGACAGCCCCCACCCCATAAAGACTAATAAAGAAGTATGCCTCATCCCCATGGTTATGAGCATTCCATTTAAAGAGTATGCCACCAAAACCAAACATCAGCGCGCCAATCATGGCTTGTATTATATAAAGTTCCACTAAATATTATTCTGCTATATGCCGCGTTGATGATGAAAATCCATCAAACTCTTCTTGCCAATCGGATTTACGGTTGGTTTGCCTTACTTCAACGGCAGTAACTTTATATTCAGGACAGTTTGTCGCCCAGTCACTATTGTCTGTTGTGACAATATTGGCGCCGGATTCTGGCATATGGAATGTGGTGTAAACCACCCCCGGCTGCATATTTTCCGTAATTCTTGCTTCGAGTACCGTTTCTCCCATGCGGCTTTGTATAAGGACCTTATCGCCACAAACGATACCTCTGTTCTCTGCATCATGGGGATGAATATCCAGAATGTCTTTATCATGCCAGACATTATTTTTGGTCCGTCTTGTTTGCGCGCCAACATTATACTGACTCAATATACGTCCGGTAGTTAATATTAGCGGGAATTTGCGCGTAGATCGTTCCGTGGTCGGCACATATTCGGTGACAATAAAGTTACCTTTTCCGCGCACGAAACCATCCACATGCATGATCGGTGTACCGTCCGGCGCATCGTCAGTGCAAGGCCACTGAATTGAACCCAATTCATCAAGGCGGTCAAAAGACACATTTTTAAAAGTCGGCGTTAAGCGTGCAATTTCATCCATTATCTCTGATGGGTGATCATAAGACATATCTGCCCCCATAGCCCGACCAATACGGCAAGAAACTTCCCATTCATCCATTCCTGTTACGGCATCCATTACGGGGCGAACCCGACTTATGCGTCGTTCTGCATTGGTAAAGGTACCGTCTTTTTCTAGAAATGATGTGCCGGGTAGAAATACATGAGCAAAGCGCGCCGTTTCGTTTAAAAATAAATCTTGCACGATCAAACAATCTAGCGCATTTAAGGCTGCTTCCACATGATGAGTATTCGGGTCTGACTGGGCTACATCTTCGCCTTGCACATACATGGCTTTATATTTACCTTCGACAGCAGCATCAAACATATGGGGAATTTGGTATCCGGGAACAGGATCAAGTTCAAGACCCCACTCTTTTTCAAATTGTCCGCGCGCTTCATCATCACCTACGGGACGATATCCGGGAAGTTCATGGGGGAATGACCCCATATCACAGGAACCTTGTACATTATTTTGTCCACGCAGTGGGTTTACACCAACACCCATCGCACCAATGTTACCAGTGGCCATGGCAAGGTTTGCCATACCTATCACCATTGTTGATCCTTGGGAATGTTCTGTAACGCCAAGTCCGTAATATATTGCTCCATTACCGCTGGTGGCATAAAGTCGTGCCGCAGAACGCACCTCAGAAGCTGCCACACCCGTATACTGCTCAACGGTCTCAGGACTATTGATAGGGTCCAAGATAAAGTCGCGCCATTGATTAAAGGCGTCCGTATCACAGCGCTGATCAATATAATCCTGATCCATTAATCCTTCCGTTAACACCACATGAGCGATGGCATTTATCATCGCCACATTGGTTCCCGGCAAGAGTGGCAAATGATGATCTGCTTTAATGTGGGGCGACTTTACCAGTTCTGTTTTACGAGGATCTATAACGATTAGCTTCGCGCCTTGACGAAGTCGTCTTTTCATTTGACTGGCAAATACAGGGTGAGCGTCGGTTGGGTTCGCACCGATTACAACCATCACATCTGACTCCATTACACTGTCGAATGTCTGTGTGCCAGCTGATGTTCCCAAGGTTTCGCGTAGACCATAGCCAGTAGGTGAATGACAAACCCGCGCACATGTATCTACATTGTTATTTTGAAATGCCGCACGGATTAATTTTTGAACCACAAAAACTTCTTCATTAGTGCACCTAGATGATGTAATGCCGCCAATTGACTTTATGCCATGCTCTTTTTGAATATCTTTTAATCGGCTAGCCGTAAATTCAATTGCTTCGTCCCAGCCAACTTCTTTCCATGGATCGGTAATGTTGTCTCGGATCATCGGGCTCAATATTCGATCCTCGTGGATGGCATATTCCCAAGAAAAACGCCCTTTTACACAAGAATGGCCATGATTTGCTTGGCCATCTTTCCACGGCATCATCCGCACAACTTCTTGATCTTTTACTTCTGCTTTAAATCCGCACCCTACACCGCAATAAGCGCAAGTTGTCACAACGCTGTGATCTGGCTTACCGATTTCTTCCACGCGTTTTTCAAAAAGGCTATCTGTTGGGCAGGCTTGAACACATGCGCCACACGATACACAATCAGACTCGAGGAATGATTGATCCGTTCCTGCAGATATTTTGCTATCAAAACCACGACCATCAACAGTGAGTGCGAAAGTGCCTTGCACTTCTTCACATGCCCTAACACAGCGGGCGCAAAGAATACATTTTGACGCATCAAAACTAAAATAGGGATTACTGTCATCAATTACAGACTTCAAATGATTATGGCCTTGTTTGCCATAACGATTTTCCTTAAGTCCTAAAAGTTGGGCCATATCATTAAGGGGGCTATCTTCGTCAGGATGGTCAGAAATATAGAGCTCCATGATCCCGCGACGAATTTTTGTAAGTCGTTCAGAAGTCGTCTTCACTTGCATATCTTGTGCAACAGGTGTCGTACATGAAGCCGGAGTGCCGCGCACACCGTCTACTTCAACCAAGCATAAACGACAAGAACCGTAAGATTCCATACAGTCAGATGCACATAGGCTAGGGATCTCCGTATCAATAGTACGCGCCGCACGCATAATTGACGTACCTTCAGGAACAGTCACGCTCTTGCCATCGATATTTAAATCGATATTCTTGTCAGATTTCTTCTCAGGCGTTCCATAATCTTTTTCAATAATAAGCGTCATGATCAACTCTTTTCAAAATCTTGTGGCCAATGCTTTAAAGCACTTTTCACGGGGATTGGCGTCATGCCGCCCATGGCGCATAAAGATGACGTATCCATTAATTCACATAATTCCTGGGTTAAGGCCATGTTGCCTTCCACATCTAAGTTATCCAGTAACTCCGACCCACGGGTAGAACCTATGCGACACGGTGTACATTTACCGCAAGATTCAATAGCGCAAAAATCAAAGGCAAACTTGGCCTGATCCAACATATTGGCCGTCTCATCAAAGACAACTATTCCGCCATGCCCCAGAACCAAGCCTTTTTCACTATAGGCTTCATAATCTAGCGGCAATTTAAAATCATCAATTGAAAGATAAGCACCTAACGGGCCACCAACTTGCGCAGTTTTTATCGGCTTTCCTGTATATGTACCTCCGCCATATTCATTTACCAACTCATTTAAAGTCACACCGAAGGCTTTTTCAATCAGCCCTCCTCGTTTCACATTGCCCGTAATTTGAAAGGCTATTGTACCACGAGAGCGACCAATACCGAAATTTTTATAATATTCGCCGCCTTTGGCCAATATTATAGGTACACTGGCTAGAGATATAACATTATTAATCACTGTTGGTTTACCAAATAAACCTACATGGGCAGGTAAGGGCGGTTTTGCACGGACCATACCGCGTTTGCCTTCCAGGCTATCAAGCATCGCTGTTTCTTCGCCACAAACATATGAACCCGCACCAATACGCACTTCAATATCAAACGATTTTCTGCTGCCCCGAATATCACTGCCCAAATATTTCTCACTTCGGGCAATTTTAAGTGCTTCATGGAGGATTTCTTTACAGAGCGGATATTCACTCCTGAGATATATATATCCCTTCGTCGCGCCTACGGCTATGCCGGCAATGGTCATGCCTTCTATTAAACAAAAAGGATCACATTCCATTAATATACGGTCAGAAAATGTACCACTGTCCCCTTCATCCGCATTACAGCATATATATTTTTGTGTTCCGCTTGCGTCCTTTACAGTATTCCATTTTATACCAGTGGGAAATGCCGCGCCACCGCGACCCCGTAATCCTGACGTCGTGACGTCATCAACTATTTCAGTGCCAGACATCTTTAATGCGTTGCTCAAACCTTCAAATCCGCCATTATTCAGATAATCACTGATTGATAAAGGATCAATCAATCCGCATCTTGCAAAAGTCAGGCGGTCCTGATTTTTTAGGTAATCAATTTCAGATGTAAGACCTTGGCAAAGCACATGATCACCACCAGATAAAAAATCACTATCATAAAGCGACTGAACATCTGATACTGTGACCGGTCCATAAGCAACACGCCCCTTTTTTGTTTCCACTTCCACAAGAGGCTCTAAATAAGTCATGCCCCATGTACCATTACGGATGATGTTTATATCTGTCGGCAATTTTGAAATAGCAATCGCCACCTCATCTGCGCCCATGGATAAAGATGATGTATCTCGCGGAACATATACATTTATCATGCGCCATCCCCTTGCTTCAATAATGCCTCAAAGTTGTCTGAGCTAACCCTAGCATGTAATTTACCATCAATTTCAACATTTGGAGATAGGGCACAATTACCAAAGCAATATACCGCTTCTAAGCTATATTCTCCGTCCGCGCTAGTATCTCCTAAATCAATATTAAGCACGTCTTTAACACGTTCCGTTAAGCCCCGACTACCCATAGACTGGCAGGCTTCCGCCTGGCAAATACGCACAACTTTTCGCCCTTCAGGGTTGGTTTTAAAATCATGATAATAGCTAATCACGCCATGCACTTCAGCACGGGACAAATTAAAGGCATCCGCCATGACGTTCACAGTCTCTTTTGGGACATAACCAAATGCTTGCTGAACGCCATGAAGACACTCAAGTAGCCCGCCTTCAAGATCTTTGAAGCGGTTTATAACTTCGTTTGCTTTATCCATATCAATCAAAATGGTCGTCCTTTATAAAATATTGGCGTGGTGTCTTATATGATCTTCCATAAATGTAGAAATAAAGAAATAGCCATGATCATAATCATCATGACGGCGTAAATTTAATTTCTGTCCTACTTCTGAACAAGCCTTTTCGAAAAGTTCCGGCATAAGTTGGCTTTCTAAAAATGGATCGGCAAGTCCTTGATCAATAAGGATTTCAGGTTCATTTTCTGCGTTTTCGCCAGCTTTCATTAGTAGACAAGCATCATAGTTGGCCCAACTTCTTTGGTCAATACCGATATAATTACCGAGTGCTTTATGGCCCCAAGGACAATTGCTTGGACTAACAATTGGTGCAAAAGCCGAGACGGATTTATATTTATCTTTATTCTTTAAATAAATGGTCAAGGCGCCGTGACCGCCCATGGAATGACCAAAGATTCCTTGCCTGTTTTTGTCGACAGGAAAGTTGTCTGAGATTAAAGTATTTAATTCATCCGTAATATAACTATACATATTATAATTTTTATCCCAAGGGGCCTCAGTAGCATCTACGTAAAAGCCAGCTCCCTTGGCAAAATCCCAGCCATCCTCATCGGGCACATCATCACCACGTGGTGATGTATCAGGGGCGACAAGAATAAGGCCAAGCTCTGCTGCCAATTTATAAGCATTTCCTTTGGTGGTAAAGTTGTCTTCTGTACATGTAAGCCCCGCTAGGTAATAAACAACCGGGCATTTCTCTTCATTTGCTTGCGGAGGAATAAAGATCGTAAAACCCATATCACATGCAGTCGTATTCGCCGCATGGCTATAATAAGAAAGCAAGCCACCATGGCATTTGTGTATTGATTTAAGTTCCATAATTAATATTCAACCACGCTTCTGATGCTTTCACCCGAATGCATTAAATCAAAGGCTTTATTAATATCGCTGAGGGGCATTTTATGAGTGATCAAATCTTCAATATTGATCTTACCATCCATATACCAATCAACAATTTTCGGAACATCCGTACGTCCACGCGCCCCGCCGAATGCCGACCCGCGCCAAACGCGTCCTGTTACAAGCTGAAACGGACGGGTTGAAATTTCTTGTCCTGCACCGGCCACACCGATGATAATGCTCTCGCCCCAACCTTTATGACAACATTCAAGAGCTTGACGCATTGTATTAATATTACCAATACATTCGAAACTATAATCTGCGCCACCATTGGTAAGATCCATAATCGCTTCCATCACATCACAATCTTTTGGATTGATAAAGTCGGTCATGCCGAACTGTTTGGCAATTTCAAGACGGGCAGGGTTGATATCAACGCCGATTATTTTATTGGCACCAACCATACGCGCGCCCTGTATTACATTAAGACCAATACCACCAAGGCCGAAGACCACAACGTTTGAACCCGGCTCAACTTTCGCATCAAATGCAACAGCGCCAACACCTGTCGTCACACCGCAACCGATATAACAAATTTCATCAAACGGCGCATCTTTACGTACTTTTGCAACAGCAATTTCAGGCATCACAGAATAATTTGAGAAAGTGGAACAGCCCATATAATGCAGGATCGGCTCACCATTGATGCTAAATCGACTTGTGCCATCAGGCATCAGGCCAGCGCCTTGGGTTTCACGAATTTTTTGACATAAATTTGTTTTTGGATGAAGGCAATAATCACATTCACGACATTCCGGAGTATAAAGAGGAATAACATGGTCACCTACTTCAACTGATGTCACGCCTGCACCAATTTCAACAACAACACCCGCACCTTCATGACCGAGGATAGCTGGAAACGCACCTTCTGGATCGTCACCCGATAATGTAAAGGCATCCGTATGGCATACGCCAGTTGCCTTCATCTCTACAAGAACTTCGCCAGCACGCGGGCCGTCCAGCGTTACTGTTTCAATGCTTAAAGGTTCCCCTGCTTTAAATGCGACAGCTGCCTTTGTTTCCATAATATTCTTCCTTTATTAAATTGTGATCACAAAATTACGTGTATGTAAGTTATAAAATTTGTCAATCTGCTTCAGTTAAAAACTCTTTTGTTTTACGTATGGTCTCTGCAAGACCTATTCTTTCAATTATTACACTCTCAGGTAATCCACTCAAGAGTCTTGTGGGTGATGCCCCATCAAGCATAACAAAAACACCTTTATCGGTTTTCTTTCTTATCAGACGTCCAAAGGCTTGCTTCATTCTTAATCTTGTTAATAAATCATCATATGTTTGTTTACCAAAATGTTCCCGCCTTGCTTTATGTAAAATAGTTGGTCGTGGCCATGGTACCTTATCAAATACACATAGTCGAAGTGAATTTCCAGGAACATCTACCCCATCGCGTACAGCATCAGTTCCGAGCAAGCAACTATTTTCAACGGTTCTAAATATATCTACCAAAGTGCCAACATTAATCGGATCAATATGCTGACCAAATAAGGGAATATGTTCTTCTTCCATGGTTTTAACAATTCTTGAATAAACCCCTTTCAAACGGCTAATCGCTGTGAAGAGGCCAAGCCCACCACCGCCGGAAGCAATGAATAATTCTCGGTAAGCAGCCGCTAATTGATCTAGCGATTTATTGTTAAGATCATTTACAATAAAAACTCTACTTTGTTTTTCATAATCAAACGGCGATTTCAAACTATGGCGCGCCGGTGGTGTTATAAAATGGGCCGCACCGGTTCTAATTTCTGCACTATTCCATTCTATGTCAGGATTTTGATTATCGGAAAGTCGGTCCCGCAATGTCGCAGAGGTGATCAAAGCGCCATGTGAAGGCTTTAAAACCACATTTGCAAAGGGTATGCTGGGATCGATCCAGTGACGGTACATGCCCACGTCCGTTTCCCTACCCTGTATGCGGCTTAACTCAAACCAATCCACATAATTTTCATTTGCAGGTAGCCCATCGATAAATCCTGCCAGCATCGGGCACCAGCCATCGGATATTATTTCGCAACGCCGCGTGATGCTCCTTGAAATTGATTCGAGCCTGTTTCGTGTGGCGCTATCCAACTCGTCAGCTTCAGCGTCCAATTTTTTTAAGAGTAACGCTGATAATCTTTTCAACGGAGCAATTAATTCATCCAGTGCTTTTTTTAATTCGCCTGCGGCTTCTGTTAATCCTTCAACTGGATTGGCTGCAAAAGTTTCAATTGAATGAAAATCGCCTTGGCCATAAGTTCTGGAGAAAATTTGTGTTCTAATAAATGATAAAAATTTTTCCATGGGGCCAAATGGCCCACCTTCTAGTAATCTTAAATGCCACCCATCCGCTGAAAGACACGCAGCTGCACTATATACTCTTCTTAAATATTGTCCCGCTTCCTCATCATCGGCGAGCAAATCATCTAATCTTCCTTTAAGTCCTTTTCCTCGTCTATTTTGAATTTCTGCCCCGCGTATCCATCGTCTTAGCTCTAATCCTTCTTGACCCGTTAAGTGGGCAGAAAAAACACCATCTGCGGCATCAAAAACATGATGCCCTTCATCAAAGACATACCTTGTCGGCAAGTCGGATTCACCCTGACGGGTCGCACTTTGCACCATAACGAGCGCATGATTAGCAATTACTAAATTAGCCTGTTTTGCTTTTCTCTGTGCTTTTTCAATAAAACATTTTTTATAATGGCTACATGCAGAATAAACGCATTCGCCGCGCCGATCAGTTAATTGAGAAAGACGCCCCGCACCAAATGTTTCACCGAGCCACGCGGGGAAATCCCCACCAATCATATCGCCATCACGGCTATAGCGTGCCCAACGACTTACCAGACCTAACAATATCTTTCCCTGTGGCTGAGCCGCCATTCCAGATATTTCTTGCAGGTTTAACAGACAGACATAATTCTCTCTGCCTTTACGGACGACAACTTTTTGATTTTTAATCTTAGGATCAGGATAAAGTCGATCTAATTCCTGATCAAGCTGGCGTTGGAGATTTTTTGTATATGTAGAAAGCCAGACTGTACCGCCATTTTTTTCTGCCCAAAGACTAGACGGCGCAATATAGCCCAAAGTTTTACCAATCCCGGTTCCAGCTTCAGATAAAACCAGTACCGGTTCATTTTCTTCTTCAGGTAAATCAAATACTTTCGCGGCAAAACCGGCATATTGCACCTGTCCTTCCCTTTTCTCTGCATCATCACCGAGCAATGCAAATAGCCTATCTTCTGCTTCTTTTTTACTGATACTTTGTTGTCCAGGTGGTGGAGGCGGCGCTTTTTCTTCCCATTCTGATAGATGGTTCCAAACTTGATACTGATCTTGCTTTTCTGCACCGCCAAGAGCCGCTAATACGATAGGACCCCAACGCCATCCTGCCTGGCTCATATTAAAAGCAATATTTTTAGCACCTTCAGGATAGGCATATTCAGTCTTTGTAACTTCTTCTATTAATAAAATTGCCCCTCTTAATAGTACCGCGGCTTCTTCTTCATGAGTGTCGCCCATTGGCGGCATTTCCAGTGCCAAAGAAATGCCTAGTGGTAAAGGCAAACAAAATGTCGCAGGACGAACAAAAGCAAAAAGTTCTAAAAGATCATAGCAATTACTTAGATCAGTATTAAGACGCCGCGAGGTAACAGGCAAATTACAAACCAAAAAATTGTTTCCGCGAATAATTTTTCGAAGCTCTGAATGTTCATAAACTTCTACCTCACCGTCAGATGTCATTATTACACCACCTAGCGGACCGACTACTAATGCGGGCAGCTTCGTTAGTGCCTCAAAGGGATCTGGGAATTCTATAAGAGAGCTTGTCATTTAGCCTATTCAATCATCATAATTTAAGTGACTATAACCACGCATTTTTATTACGAAAAGCAAAATAAGGATAATATCTCTATAAACTAGCCAAAGAGCTGTTGACCTATTATACTTTTATCCCTATGAACCCATGCATTAGGCGTAATTTTACACCACGCGAAATACTTATTTGAAAGCAGAAAAAGATGTCTTCAACACCAGGAATTATCCAAAATGCCCTAGAAAGCAAAGCATGGCCTTTTCAAGAAGCTGAAAAATTAATCAAGCGTATGGAAAAATCTGGTATCAAAAAAGACTGTGTTGTATTTGAAACGGGCTATGGCCCTTCCGGTCTTCCACATATTGGAACTTTCGGCGAAGTAGCCCGCACAACCATGGTGAAAAAAGCCTATGAACTTATTACTGGCCAAAAATCGAAGATAATTTGCTTTTCTGATGACATGGATGGTTTTCGTAAAGTACCAGATAATCTGCCTAACCAAGAAATGCTCGCAAAATATATCGGACTTCCACTAACGCAAGTTCCTGACCCATTTGGTACACACGAAAGTTTTGCCCACCACAACAACGCGCGTCTGATAAATTTTTTAGATAATTTTGGTTTTGATTATGAATTTTCCAGCGCAACCGAAGTTTATAAGAGTGGCGCAATGGATGCTACATTGTTAAAAATGCTAGGCGCTTATGATAATATCATGAATGTTATTTTACCAACTCTTGGCGAGGAACGCCGAAAAACTTATAGTCCATTTCTACCAATATGTCCGCGCACAGGTGTGGTCTTACAATTACCAATTATTAAGCGCGATTTAGATAAAGGCACAGTTACATACATAGACGAAGAAACCAAAGATGAAGTCGAAGTTCCTGTCACTGGTGGCCACTGCAAAATGCAGTGGAAAGCCGATTGGGCAATGCGCTGGGTCGGGCTAGGGGTTGATTATGAAATGGCCGGAAAAGATTTAAGTGAAAGTGTGAAACTTTCATCGGCGATCACACGTATTTTAAGAAGCACGCCGCCGGAAGGTCTAAGTTACGAACTGTTCTTAGATGAAAAAGGGGCAAAAATTTCTAAATCAAAAGGCAATGGCATTTCGATGGAAGAATGGCTTAAATACGGTACTCAGGAAAGCCTTTCACTTTACATGTATCAATCTCCTCGCAAAGCAAAAAAACTCTATTTTGATGTTATACCGAAAACAGTAGATGAATATTTAAACCATTTGAGAAAATTCCCATCTTTAGAAGGCAAACAAAAATATGCCAGCCCCATTTGGCACATTCATCATGAAAATACGCCTGATGAAGAGGTCCCCGTGACGTTTGCATTATTGATAAATTTGGTAAGTGCCAGTAATGCTGAAAATAAAGAGACACTATGGGGATTTATCAGTAACTATTCCGAGGGGGCCACACCTGAAGAATATCCCCTTTTAGATCAACTGGTAGGATACGCGCTGGTTTATTACAATAATTTTGTTAAACCCAATAAGAATTATCGTGCCCCTACTCAAGAAGAAATGAGCGCTTTAAACTCTCTTAAAGAGGCAATAGAACAATTACCTGAAGGCACAGAAGCAGGGGATATACAAACCGCTGTATTTTCTGTTGGCAAAGAACATAATTATGACAACTTACGAGAATGGTTTGGGGCTCTATATGAAATTTTGCTAGGGCAAAAAGAGGGCCCCAGGATGGGGTCGTTCATCACTTTATATGGAGTAGAGAAATTTATAGATCTTATTAATCACGCTCTTGTAAGACGTTAACATCGAATATTTGAAGTAATTTCGAGCTTATCACTCTATATAATTGAAACAATTAACCTAATTCATTAAAATATTACACTCCATTAATGCTACATTAATTTTTCTTCTGTAGATTGCATGACATAAATAGCTATTTGGGGGCTAGAGGAAGAAATGTATAAATTAAATTATAGAAATTTCTGGAAACGGATGTTTGACCTAATAAGCTCGATTTTGATCTTATTGGTTATTTCGCCTTTACTATTATTTTTTGTTATCCTCATCCGCTTTAAAATGGGCAGCCCAATCTTTTACACTCAAGATAGATTAGGTTATAACGGCGAAACATTTAAAATCTGGAAATTCAGAAGCATGACAAATTGCCTGGATGAAAATGGCGCTTTGCGTGAAGACGAATTTCGCCTTACTAGATTTGGTAAACTTTTACGTGATTGGAGCATTGATGAGCTTCCACAATTATGGAATGTGGTAAACGGTGATATGAGCCTCATTGGACCACGCCCGTTAATTGCTGAATATGCATCAAGATATACTTCAGAACAAATGCGTCGTCATGAAGTATGCCCCGGCATTAGCGGCTGGGCACAAATCACTGGTCGCAACACGATCAACTGGAACCAGAAATTCAAACTAGATGTATGGTATGTAGATCATTGTAATTTGATACTCGATTTAAAAATTCTATTATCTACTATTCCGCTCGTACTCTTAAGAGCAGGCATTACAGCTGAAGACCATGCAACGATGCCAAAGTGGTCCGGTAACGAAGAACAAAAAAGCAATTCTCTCTCTGAATAATTTTAATCCAGTTCATTAAATGATAACAATCAGAAAATAACCCAATTTGGTTAAATAAATTATTTAACCACGCTTTATTCATTAATATTTTTACCGCGTAATTTTTTAATATTCCCTTTGCGTTTTTTGCCTTCTATTCTTTTTACTTTTGAAGAATAGCTGGGTTTAGTTTTTTTACGTTTTTTCGGAACAATAGTTGCTTGTTTTAGCAATTCAACAAGCCTTTGAATTGCATCTTCTTTATTTCTTATTTGGGAACGAGTTCCGTTCGCCGTAATTATAATGACCCCTTCAGCCGTCATGCGTTGACCAGATAATTTTTTTAACCTCACAAATAAGTCTTCATTAAATGCCGGATTATCCTTTGCTTTAAATCTTATTTGAACGGCACTTTCGACTTTATTAACATGTTGACCGCCAGGACCGGGGGAGCGTATAAATCGCACATCTATATCGTCTTCATCGATTTGAATATTTTGTGTTATCTTTAACATTTAACAAAACCTTGGCTGATATAAATTTTTTATTCGTCTTCGTCCGCTTAAAAGATTATGATGCGTCAAAAATAAACTCAGGAGAACCTAATGAGGGTTATAGTCACTTCATTTTTTATCATAATACACTTTGGTCCAATACGGCATGGTCGGATGATACGCCAAAGATTGAATTTGAGCAATATACCCTTAAAAACGGTCTTACCGTTGTTATTCATGAAGATCATAAAGCGCCAATTATTGCTGTGAACGTATGGTATCATGTGGGCTCGAAGGATGAACCGGAGCAAAAAAGTGGCTTTGCGCATTTATTTGAACATCTCATGTTTAATGGTAGTGAGAATTACGACGATGATTTTTTTAAACCCCTTCAAGAAATCGGCGCAAGCCGCATAAATGGCACTACATCCCGTGATCGAACAAATTATTATCAAACAGTACCTGTGGGCGGCCTTGACCGAATTTTATGGATGGAATCTGATCGCATGGGACATCTTCTTGGGGCACTTGCCCAAGACAAACTTGATGAACAGCGTGATGTCGTTAAGAACGAAAAACGTGAAGGAGAAAACCGTCCCGGTGGCAGACTTTTTTATAAAATATATGAAGGTGTTTATCCTTATGATCACCCCTATCACCATTCAACCATCGGATCCATGGATGATCTGGACAACGCATCACTCGATGATGTTAAAGCTTGGTTTAAAGAATATTACGGACCCAATAATGCCGTCGTGGTATTAAGTGGTGATATTGATGTAGAAACATCAAAGCCCTTAATGGAAAAATATTTTGGTGATATTCCAGCAAGTCCACCAATGGGACATAAAACCTCATGGGTGCCAACGCGTGAAAACAACAGTTACGAAGTTATGCAAGATCATGTACCACAGACATATCTTACTTGGTCATGGGCGATACCGGGACGCACAACAAAAGAATTTGCTGAACTTGAAATCGCGGCCGATATATTTGGAGGAGGGCGCAATTCAAAGCTTTATAAAAACCTTGTCCATGAGCAAGAGCGCATTAATAGCGGTTCAGCATCCGTAATTCCCGGTGAACTTTCCAGTATCTTTATGATTTCTGCTGAACTTAAATACGGAGAAGATGTTAAAGAAATAGACCGTATTATACAGCAAATGTGGGCAGATTTTCTTGCCAAAGGGCCAACAAAAAAAGAATTAAACCGCGTTAAGGCCAGCATCGAAACCAGCATGATCCGTGCCATGGAGAGTATTTCAAGCAAAGGACAAGTGCTTGCCAGCGGGGCAATATATGCTGGAGACCCCGGTTTCATTCATCAAAAGCAAGCATGGCAGAATGCATCAACGACAAAAGATATTAAAAATGTCACTGGAAAATGGCTTACCAAAGGCTTCTTCCAACTTAATTTAGAGCCTTACGGCACTTTTAAAGTAACGGAAACCTCAGCTGACCGAAGCAAAATGCCCGGTCTTACATCACAGTCAAATATTAAATTGCCCCCGCTTCAACATGCAACTTTAAATAATGGCCTTAAAGTAACACTCGCAGAACGCCATAGTGTTCCGGTTGTAAATATGTCCATTCGTTTTGACGCAGGAAGGGTAACAGATCATACCTCAAAAGATGGTATAGCCTCTTTCACTTTTGGCAATATGAATGAAGGGACCAAATCACTTCCGTCCCTTGAATTTGATGACAAAAAAACCATGCTTGGCGCCCGCATTGGATTTGGTAATGGTTTGGATAGCTCAAACATTAGTTTATCTGCTCTAAAAAAGAACTTGGGCGCATCGATCGATCTTTGGGCGGATGTCGTGCAAAACCCTGCATTTAATCCTGTTGATATTGAACGTGATCGCTCACTAACATTAGCATCACTTGAAAATGCAAAAATGAGCCCCAACAGTATCGCAAGCAACCTTTTATCCACCTTACTTTATGGTCCCGACCATGTTTATAGCGGTAAAACCATTGCGCAAAAAGAAGAAGCCATTAAGAAAATATCAAGACAAGACCTGATTGATTTTCATGAACTTTGGATCCGTCCTGATAACGCCATCATCTATGTCGTCGGTGATGTGACCATTGAAGAAATAACTGAGGAGCTTAATAAGTCTTTTGGCAGTTGGAAAAATCCCGAACGTATGAAGGGTAAAAAGAACCTTACAGATGCAAAATATGCTGATAAAACCCGTATCATACTCGTGGATAAGCCAGAAGCGGTTCAGTCCATTATCATAGCCGCCCAGCTGGTGTCTTCATCAACGGACGATAATGCCTTTAACATTAACGCCATGAATAGCGTTCTTGGCGGTGAGTTCACCTCACGTATCAACATGAATTTAAGAGAAGACAAAGGTTGGTCCTACGGGGCAGGCAGTTCTATTAGCCAAGCCATTAGACAACGATCTTTTAGAATAAGTACATCTGTGCAATCAGATAAAACCGCCGCAAGTATGGCGGAAATCGTCAAAGAAATTAAAGAGTATCAGTCTAGTAACCCACCAAGCAAAGAAGAACTTTCATTAATGGTAAAAGGAAAGACTTTACCACTTCCAGGTCGTTTTGCCACCAACGGAAGCCTGCTTTCCTATATAATGACAAATGAACATTATAATCGTCCTTATAATTATGCTGAAAGCTTAGCGGGGAAATACGCCGCCTTAACGCCTGAACTTTTAAGTCAAACGGCGAAGGAGACGTTAAGGCCAGATGCTATGACTTGGGTAATTGTCGGCGATTTAAAAATTATTGAACAAAATATTCGTGATTTAAATCTTGGTGATGTTGAGGTTTGGGACGCCAACGGCAATATTGTCAATTAAAAGGAATAAGTATGAATTTATTAAAATACATAATCCTCAGCTTCACTTTGTTATTAACCCCAAGTGTCGCCCAAGATAATCCCGAGCTTGACGGCGAAATGGCGCGCGCTTTGATAAAAGTGACTGATAACATAGTGCCGGGAATATCTGTTGCTATTGCTAATTCCGATGGTGTCGTTTGGTCAGGAACATCTGGTTATTCAAATATTGAAGAACAAAATTCTGTTTCGCAAAGTCATCTATTTGGCATTGGCGATTTAAGTAATTATTATTTGGCAGCGGTATTATTCCAAATGGCCGAAGAGAAAATGCTTGATTTAAATGCCACGCCCCAATCAATCCTTGGTGAAAAAGTAAGCCATATTGAAAACGCAGATAGCGCAACGCTTTACCAGCTTCTTAATCACACAAGCGGCATTTATTCGTGGGCAGAAGATAAAAGCTGGCGTAGAAGAGGGCGCGGTGTCCAGATGAACCCACGTTATCGCTGGGAAAAAGATGAAGTCTTAAAATATATTTCTAAAGACAGACACCCGGCAAACAATAAACCTGGTGAAGCATATGCCTATTCAAAAAGTAATTACACTTTGCTCGGACTTATTATTGAACAGGTTTCTGGCGGTGTCATAGAAGATCAAGTAAGAAATAGAATTTTAGACCCTTTGGGCTTAAGTGATACATATTATCATACATACGAAGTCGTACCTTACGGTCAATTAATCGGGAGCTACCACCTCGCGACAAGTCAATTTATTTCAGAAGTTGGTATAAATTCCAAATTTGAATTTGGCCAAGATGATTTGATCAACACTTCTAACGCCAGTCTTTCAGCAGAAGGCATAGGCGGCGGTATAGTTACCACGCCGCGCGATTTGGTTCTTTTTGCCTCGGCACTTCGAAATGGAAAAATTTTAAATGAACAATCCATGAAGCTTTTTAATGTTGGAAACAACCATTCCCAAAGTGATATTTTAGGTTTTACAGCTGACATGCACTGGTTAGAAAACAAACTAACCATTGTTTCTTTTATTAATTTAGGAACCGTAAATAGTGGTGATAGTGAAACATCAACACTATTAAATTCCTATATGGATAAGATACTTCTACCCATTGCTAGAAAATATGCTAAATAGGCCTTCAAAATATATTCATTTAGGATCTAAGGCATGACGGCAAGTAATAAAATCACCATCACCACTCCTGATGATTGGCATCTTCATGTGCGTGACCAGGAATTCTTATCGTCAGTATTGCCCGATTCAGCAAAACGTTTTGCGCGTGCGATTATAATGCCTAATTTAACGGATCCTGTAACCACTACAGATCGTGCCGAAGAATACCGTAACCGAATAATAGATGCGCTTCCAAATGAATATAAGCTCACCTTTGAACCATTAATGACACTTTATCTAACCAATCGAACAAATGCGTCTGAAATTAAGAAAGCCATCAATAGCGGTTTTGTCCACGCCGTAAAATGGTATCCTGCAGGCGCCACCACCAATTCATCGCAGGGTGTGAGCGATATTGTCGCTTGTTACGAAGTTTTAGAAACCATGCAAGAAGAAGGAATGCCACTTCTTGTTCACGGTGAAGTAACCGATCCCAATGTTGATATATTTGACCGGGAAAAAGTATTCATTGACCAATTCCTAACGAATATCATTAAAAACTTTCCTAAATTAAAAGTTGTGTTTGAACATATTACCACTGAACATGCTGTAACATTAGTTGAAAGCGCATCGAGTAATGTAGCCGCGACCATTACCGCCCATCATATGTTGCTAAACAGAAATGCGCTTTTTAAAGGCGGCATACGACCTCATCATTATTGCCTGCCAGTACTTAAAAGAGAAGAACACAGAAAAGCTCTGATTAAAGCCGCGACAAGTGGCAGTCAAAAATTCTTCCTCGGTACGGATAGTGCGCCACACACAAAAAATACCAAGGAAAATGCCTGTGGCTGCGCCGGAATTTATACGGCCCATGGCGGTATTGAGTTTTATGCGGAAATCTTTGATAAAGCGGACGCTTTAAATAAATTAGAAGCATTTGCCAGTTTTAACGGACCCGATTTTTACGGCTTACCGCGCAATAAAAGTAAAATCACTCTCACAAGAAAACAAACGGATATAGCCGATACATTCCCCTTTGGAGATGAGGTTTGCGTGCCCTTTAGAGCAGGTGAGAAACTTGCCTGGTCAATTGATTAATAATATAAATCAACTACTTTATGAACAATATCTAACGTACTAAATTCCCCACCTTGATCACGGTTGGTTAGGATCACGGCGGTGAAATTCTTAGCCGGAATACGGTATAAAATATTTCTAAAGCCTATAGAGCTGCCTGTATGATATAAAATATCCATCTCTTTATATTTTTCAATACGCCAACCAAAACCATAATCGATCATTTCACCGTCATTATTTTTTTGATTAGTAAAAGCCATATCAAGATAATTTTTACTGATAAGTTTTTCCGTATATAATGCCTGGTCCCATTTAAAAAGATCTTCTAAATTTGTATATATTCCGCCGTCACCAAGCACAGCACTAAAGCTGCTTTGATCCGTCAATAATATACCCTCATCTTCAATAGTATATCCAAATGCACGGTTAGGAACTTCATTAATTCCATTCTCATATGCAAGTGAAGTGGACATGTCGAGAGGTTCAAAAATATTTACCCTAAGATAATCCCGAAATGCCATACCCGTTATTTTTTCCAACACTTGGGTAAGCATTGCATAGGCCGTATTACTATATTGGTATTTGTCACCCACTGGAAAATATGTTTCTTCAATTCCCATCATATAATTTAAAACATCTTTATCCTTAACCTGTCTGGTTTGCGAAGACGGCACCATATCCTCGTAATCCCAAAGGCCCGAAGTATGTTGCAACAGGTGCTTTATAGTAATGGCTTCACCGTAGCTTGGAAAATCAGGAAAAACATCCGTCAAATTGGTTGCCAATGAAAGCTGACCTTTTTCTATAAGCTGTAAGATGCTCATAGACGTGAATTGTTTTGTAACCGACGCAAGGCGGAAATTTGTTTTAGACGTCACAGGTATATTTTGCTCAAAGTCAGCTATTCCATACCCTTTTTGAACAATGGTCTCTCCGTCTTGAATGATCATCAGCGCCGCACCGGGCATATCTGAAGAATTATAAGGATTAAATATTTGATCAATTTGCTTCATATTATCCACATCTTCATTCTCTGCCCCACATGATGCCAAAATTAAAGATGATAAAACCAATACTAATTTCTTCATCGTTCTTTCCCTTAAATTGTTAAATAGCCGCTGTAACAATATTCCGCTGGTCCAGACATTACAGCCAAGGTATTATCTTTATATGTAATCTTAAGTGTACCACCAGGCATTTCAACATAAACAAAATCTAAATGATGAACATAGCCCCGCGCACGAGCGGCGGCGACCGCTGCGCAGGCCCCACTACCGCAACCCATTGTCAGCATTCCCGGGCGTTCCCAAACTTGAAGTTTGATATGAGTATCATCGATAATTTCAGCTGAACCCACATTGATGGATTGGGGAAATAAGGGATTATTTTGAACTTTTGGACCTTCGGCTCTTAATAATTCCGAATTAAATTTTTCAACGAAATAAACCAGATGCGGGTTACCCACATTGACAGCAACGGCATTTTCACCCAGCTCGCACGCCACATTCACATTGAGAGTATCAGCATTTTCGGCTAAAGGTATTTTATCCCATTCAAATGAAATATGGCCCATTTCCACGCTAATATTATCACCTTCTTTTGAACAATTTAAAATCTGAAAATTTATTTCTAGGCCCATTTCGTCAAGACCCGCTTCTTCAAATAATAGCTTGGCAACGCAGCGCGTAGCATTACCGCAAGCTTCTGCCTCTTCCCCATCAGGATTATATATGCGCACCCGGGCATATGCACCTTCGCCCGCATCGCTTACGGGTTCAATGACCATCAATTGTTCTGCGCCGGGACCCGTTTCAATATCACATATAGATACGATTTCTGAAATAGACGGTTTAAAGGGCTGAGTGCGACCGTCAACGATTACAAAATGATTTCGTAATCCTTGCATTTTCACAAAAGGGCGACCAGTAGGTGCTATACCAAGCCAATTTTTCATTTTCTTCTTCTAATTAAATAGTGATGCAATCGCATCCGTCACATAATCCATATTGGATAGCGTCAGGCCCGCAATGTTTACGCGGCCATTTGCCATCATATATATATGATGTTCTTTGATCAGTATCTGTGTCTGTTCAGGTGTTAACGTCAGATAAGAAAACATACCATTTTGTTCGGCAATATATCCAAAGTCACTACTTGGCGCTTTTTCAGCCATTTGTGTGACGAATTTATGACGCATTTCTTTAACTCGCGTTCTCATTTCATCCACTTCTTTAATCCACAGATTTCGCAGTTCAACATTGTTTAAAATATGGGATACAACCGCTGCGCCATGATCTGGCGGCATGGAATAAATACTGCGGACGACTTTTAACACATGAGATCCATTAATTTTACTTAAGTCCTCTGTTGCGGATACTATAGAAACCGCCCCCACGCGGTCCCTGTAAATGGCAAAGTTCTTAGAACAAGAGCTCGCAACTATTGCTTCAGGTAATTTGTCACAGAGCAATTTTACGACATATGCATCTTTTTCTATACCATTGGCAAACCCTTGATATGCGATATCAATGAATGGTACCAATTTTCGCTCTAACATAAAATCGGCGACTAAATTCCACTGTTCATTTGATAAATCAGCCCCAGAAGCATTATGACAACATCCATGTAGTAAGATCACATCGCCTTCATTAGCTTGTCCCAAATCTTCCATCATTTCATCAAAAAGAAATAATCCTTTTTTCATATTATAATAACGATATGTTTTGGCGGTTAAATTAGCGGCATCTACAATGCCATAATGATTTGGCCATGTGGGATCAGATACCCAAACAGTGGCATCTGGTTTACACGTTTTTAAGAAATCAATACCAATGCGGATCGCACCCGTACCCCCAGGTGCTTGAAAAGTAACCACGCGGTTTTCTTTCAATACAGGATGATCTGTACCAAATAATAGTTCCTTAATCGCATCATTAAAACCGGGATTCCCCGCAGGAGAAAGATAGGCTTTAGTTTCTTGGTTTTTCACAAGGTATTCTTCAGCTTTTTTCACGCATTCCAAAATGGCCGTATTACCATCAGCATCTTTATAAACACCAACACCCAAATCAACTTTATTTGGATTATCATCTGCTCTAAAAAGAGTTGATACTAATAAAATCGGGTCATCCCCTACTGCCTCTAGGCCACTTAAAATCATTACTTTTTCCTTTTGAATTTTGATCGCTACTAAAAATCTTTAAACCACTAATAACAGCAGATGTAAAAAAAATCACGTATATTTAAGGAGTGTTGTTTTTTAATTTAATATCCCCATAAAAAAACACGGCGTATTCCAAAGAACACGCCGTGAGTTTAAATTTTAAATTACTTATTTATTCAGCAGGCTGCTCAACGACATCTGGTTCCTTACTCTTTAAAAAGCGGCTGGTTATTACACCTGCAGTCATTGAACCGTTTACATTAAGCGCTGTACGGGCCATATCGATAAGAGGCTCAATAGAAATCAGCAATGCGACAATCTCAATTGGAAGGCCCATTGCCGGAAGTACGATCATCGCAGCAAACGTTGCGCCACCGCCAATGCCAGCAACACCGAAAGAACTTATGGTTACAATACCAACTAGCATAGCGAGGAAAGCAAAATCCACTTCTACACCCACCGTAGGTGCTACCATAACGGCAAGCATTGTTGGGTAAATACCCGCACAGCCATTTTGGCCAATAGTTGCTCCAAATGTTGCGGAAATATTCGCAATTGCTTTTGGCACACCAAGTTTACTTGTTTGTGCTTCCACATTCAGCGGTATACAGGCGGCAGAACTTCTGGAAGTGAATGCAAAAGTTAATACGGGCAATACTCCTTTAAAGAATCGCTTCGGATTGAATCCAGACAAACTAAGCAGTCCGCCGTGAACAACGAACATGATGGCAATCGCAACATAAGATGCGACAATAAATTTACCTAAATTAAGAACATCTGCTACATTCGAGCTTGCCACAACTTTCGTCATCAACGCCATTACACCATAAGGTGTAAAAGACATAATCATTTGAACAAGCTTCATAACTATGCTTTGGATGACATCAACACCTTTAGTGAATGCCTCCTTATTTTCAGGATGCTCTTTCATTGCTTTTAACGCTGCGATCCCAAATAAGATGGAAAATACGACCACTGAAATAATAGACATGGGCCCTGCTCCGCCAGCAAGACTTGAGAATACATTCCTTGGAATAAAGGACACAATCATTGATGCCAAACTCAAGTCATCTACTCGTCCTTGCCGTCCTTCAATGGAAACTAGTCGCGCCGTTTCACGGTCACCACTGACCATTCCTTCTGCCGTCAAGCTGAAAAGATCAGTAACACCGATAGCAACAACCGAAGAAATCATCGTTGTAATAACCAGCACACCAACTACAGATCCGCCAATTTTACCCAATGAGGTTATTTCATCAATACGGGTTACCGCCGCAATCATGGAAATTACGATAAGTGGCATAATGATCATATAAAGCAAACGGATGTATCCATTGCCCACAACGTTGGTCCATTCAAGTGTATCATTTATGGTCTCAGCACCGACACCATAAAGCATTTGCAAGGCAAATCCGAAGACGACCCCGGCCACAAGCCCCATGAGAACTTTTCTAGAAAGCTTCATATCTCCCTGGCTAAATTTAAAGAGTAAATATATAAGCCCCAAAAAAACGGCTAAGTTTAAAATTACAGTTATTGACATAGTTAGTTCCCTCAGTACAAAAAAAACGCAGTATTCCTGCGCCATATTACTTATTATGTTGCATATATTATCAAGAACAAACTCTCAAGAGAATTTTATTCTAATCAGTAAGTTTTCATCTATATAATATAGTAAAAAATTCTAAATATTATAATTTTATAGAATTAAAATCCCTATATGCAATTTTTATAAAATAATAATTCTATTAATGTGAGTATTTTAATAATTATTATGCTTTTTTATATTAATCCCGATGTCATGTTAGCCTAATTTTACTGTAATAGTCAAAAATCAAATCAACCTAACCTTTTAAATTGAATTGAAGTGAAGGTTTACCGCCGCGATTTCATAAGTTATAGTCCTTTAAACTAAAAATAGTGGGAGAGAATAATGAGAAAAATTACATCACTGATCATCACTTTAATAATTCTGTTGGGCATTAGTCCCGTACTTGCGCAGGATTATTCAAAATATAGTGAAGATGCCCTTAAAGATATTCTAAAAGAAATTGCCGTTGTTGAAACAAAGGTGCTTATACCCATGCGCGACGGTGTCGGACTTTCAAGTGACATTTATCGGCCAAAAGATAGTAAGGGTGCAGTTCCAACTATCTTTGTCAGAACCCCTTATAATATGAATACACCAAATGTACGTACACTGCGTAGTATTGTTGATGCAGTAAGTCGTGGTTATGCTTATATTTTACAAAATGAACGCGGACGTTATTTCTCTGAAGGTAAGTTTGAAATTCTTGGCTATCCCCGTACGGATGGTTTTGATGCCCTTGATTGGATTTCTTCGCAAGGATGGTCAAATAATAAAGTCGGTACAATTGGTTGTTCTTCAACGGCAGAATGGCAACATGGCCTAGCCGCAATGAATCATCCCGCTCATGCCGCGATGATTCCACAAGCTTCAGGTGCAGGCATTGGCCGCGTCGGCGAATTTTGGGAACACGGCAATTGGTATACTGGCGGAGTACAACGTATCCTGTTTTTCATTTGGCTTTACGGTGTTGATAATCCACAACGGGCACAAATCCCTGAAGGACTGTCGCCTGAACTGCGCACACAAATCAGCAAGTATAATGATTTGAGCACAAATAAGCCCTCGGTTGATTGGGAAACACGAATTAATCATCTTCCTATACAGGATCTCTTAACTAGTATGGGAGAGCCGGAAGGAACTTTTGAAGAATTCGTTTCGCGAACTCCAGCATCAGAAGGTTGGTACGAAGGCGGGCTTTATCATGATAATGAACCGTGGGGAGTTCCTGGTCTTTGGTTTAACTCATGGTATGACGTTTCCATCGGTCCTAATATGGCGCTCTTTAACCATGCACGCGAAAACGGTATGGATGCAGAAGTGCGCGACAACCAATATGTTGTCGCCGCACCAAACAATCATTGTCAATTTGCCGGCCTTGGACCAGAATTTGTAAGTGGTGATCGTGATCTTGGTGATACAACTTTCGATGATCAAGGTCTAATCTGGTCTTGGTGGGATAAATGGCTTAAGGGCGACGAAGAGGCTTTTGATCCAAAAACCCCCCATGTTCAATATTTCACTATGGGATCAAACAAATGGCAAGGTGACGAGCAGTGGCCCCCGGTTGCCGCTGAAGAAGTTAAAATGTATCTAACTTCTAATGGTAATGCCAACAGTCTTTATGGAGATGGTAGTCTTAGTTTTGATGCGCCAACAGGCGACGGATCAGATAGCTATAATTATGATCCGATGATCCCCGTCAAAACTATAGGTGGTGGTGATTGCTGCAACGGCGGAATTGTAACCGCAGGTTCATTTGATCAGCGCACCATAGAAGCACGTCAAGACGTTTTGGTTTACACCAGTGATCCTCTCGATGAAGCTATTGAAGTTACGGGCTTCGTTGATGCAGTGCTTCATGTATCCTCAGATGCAAAAGATACGGATTTTGCCGTGAAACTTGTTGATGTTGCGCCTGACGGTACAGCTTATATTATAGATGACACCATCTTCCGCGCCCGTTACCGCGAAGGATATGATAAAAAAGTACTCATGGACGAAGGTGAAATATATGAAATCGACATGACGCCAATGACCACAAGTATAGAATTTCAAAAAGGTCACAGAATTCGTGTCGAAGTCACATCATCAAACTTTCCAAAGTTTGCACGTAATTTAAATACGGGTGGTAATAACTATGATGAAAAAGATGGCGTTGTCGCTCACAACACGATCCACCTTTCTAAAGAGCATCCATCTTACGTAGTACTTCCCATCGTTAAATAATTCTTAAGCCCGCCGGAGATAATTTCCGGCGGGCTTAATTTGCCAACATCAAAAATTCTTTTGTTAATCATTCACAAAGTTCTTGCATCACCAATACATTTGCATTATTGTGCAAATATACATATAAGGTGACATCATGAATACTGAATTGGTTTTTAAGGCTTTATCCGACCCAAACAGGATTAAAATACTAAATGATTTATGTAGCAAGGATTGCCCTTGTAACGTTGGCGAAGTTGCCTGTTGTTGCAATGTTGACCTTTCCGTCGTCAGTCGACACCTG
>JABIPV010000071.1 GCA_018699075.1 Kordiimonadaceae bacterium
CTTCAAACGGCAAAATTTCGTTTTCGTCAAAATCGTCAAGGTTTCCAATTAAGAAGCGCATAGTATTACGAATTTTACGATATGCTTCCGCTTGATTTTTAATAATCTCATCACCAATACGATGTTCTGAGAAATAATCAATTGATGTCACCCAAAGGCGAAGAATATCCGCACCATACTGTTTAATTATTTTAAGAGGGTCAACGCCATCCCCCGCAGATTTTGACATTTTACGGCCCGTCTTATCAACGGTAAATCCATGTGTGAGAACTTGATCATATGGCGCTACACCACGTGTTCCACACGATTCAAGCAATGAAGATTGAAACCAACCACGATGCTGGTCTGTGCCTTCCAAGTATAAATCTGCACTTCGTTTGCCTTCGCCACGGCTTAAATCATCGCGCTTTTCCAGAACGAATGCGTGTGTTGAACCGGAATCAAACCAAACATCCAAAATGTCAGTAACCTGTTCATAATCATCCGCGTTATATTTATCACCCAAGAATGCCTGAACATTACCAGCGTACCACGCATCTGCACCGTCTTTTTCTACGGCGGCGGCGATACGGTCATTAACGGCTTCATCCTTAAGAAGTTCATTTGTACCTTTATGAACAAAAACAGTGATAGGAACACCCCAAGCCCGTTGCCGAGAAATAAGCCAATCCGGGCGGTCCGCAACCATGGAATTCATTCTATTTTTTGAAACCCCTGGAATCCAGCGTACTTCATCAATAGCTTTCACAGCATTTTTGCGCAGGTCATTTGTTTCCATTGAAATAAACCACTGCGGCGTATTACGGAAAATAAGCGGTGCCTTTGAACGCCAACTGTGTGGATAACTATGCACAATTGTATCACGCGCGAGCAACGCACCTACTTTTTCCATTTCTTCGCATATATGGTCATGAACTTTATAAACATGCTCACCTGCAAACATGGGTATATTTTCATAATATAAGCCAGCCTCATCAACAGTAAACGGCGTTTCAAGTCCAAACTGTTGGCCAACTTCGAAATCCTCTTGTCCGTGGCTAGGGGCAATGTGTACATAACCTGTACCGGCGTCGGTGGTTACATGGAAACCTTCAACCACAGGAACATCATAATCATAGCCCTGACCATGCCAAGGATGATGACAAATTGTACCCTCCATATCGGCACCTTTAAATTCACCGATTTTATTGTAACTAGTTACACCGGCACGTTCCAAGAACTCACCAATTAGCGCTTTAGCAAGCGACAGCTTTTCACCTACTTTAGTAAGTGAATTTTCGGTCACAGCCGTAACTTCAATAACGCAATATTCAAATTCCTTGCCGTATGCGATCCCTCTATTCCCTGGCATTGTCCATGGTGTTGTCGTCCAAATAACTACTTTTGCACCGTTTAGCACTTCTACAGGTGATGTCACCACATTAAAGCCGATATCGATCATATGTGACGTATGGTCCATATATTCGATTTCTGCTTCCGCCAACGCGGTTTTTTCAATCACTGACCACATAATCGATTTTGAACCACGATATAGCCCGCCATTCATCAAGAACTGAAGAAGTTCTCGAACAATTTGCGCTTCACTGTCATAATTCATTGTTAGATAAGGCTTATCCCAATCGCCAAAAATACCAAGACGTTTAAACTCTTCTTTTTGAACACCTACCCATTTTTCAGCGAATTCACGGCATTCTGCACGAAATTCAATAGGGTCTACTTCGTCTTTATTCTTACCTGCTTTTTTATATTTCTTTTCGATCATCCATTCAATTGGAAGACCATGACAATCCCAGCCAGGAACATACGGCGCATCTTTACCCAACATTTGTTGAGTACGAACGATAATATCTTTAAGGATTTTATTCATTGCGTGGCCCATGTGAATATCACCATTCGCGTATGGAGGACCATCATGAAGAATGAAACGCTCTTTATTTTTGCTACTTTCCCTAATTCGATCATAAATACCCATATTTTCCCAGCGTTCCAACCACTGAGGTTCACGATTAGGCAAATTGCCCTTCATAGGGAAATCTGTCTTAGGCAGAAAAATAGTATCACGATAATCTTTGGTCATATCTTCACTTTAATTTAATTGGTAAAAAAAATTTATCCTATGTAACAATTCTGCCCCCCCTGTGTCGAGCTAATTTTATCATAAGTAATCAGCCATATTTGGAGGAGGAATATAAGATTGTTGATTTTCTTTTTTATTAAGAAGATCACGGGCAACTTTAGTGTCTTTTTTGATCTGCTGTTTAAGACTTTCCAGACCGTCAAATTTCATTTCTTCTCGAATGAAATCAACAAATTCTACTTTGATGGATTGCTCGTAAATGTCAAAATCAAAATCAAAAATAAAACATTCAAGTAAAACATCCTTTTTATCAAACGTGGGACGCCTGCCCACATTTGCAACTGCATTCCAAATTCCTTTTGCAGGACCATCGTCGATTATTATTCTTACGGCATAAACTCCGTATTTTGGTTCCAAATATCCATCAAGCGACAAATTCGCGGTTGGAAAATCAATTGTTCTTCCCCGCTGGTCCCCTTTTCGCACATGACCTTCAACATGCCACCAATGTCCTAAGCGATCCGCGACTTTTCGAACGTCACCCGCTTCAAGCGCATCTCGAATATTACTTGAGGAATAAATATGATCATCTTCCATTACTTTATCAATTATTGTAATGCCGAACTGTTCTTCTTTAGAAAGCCATGAAAGTACATTTACGCCGCCGCGTCTCCCTGCTCCAAAGCAATAATCATATCCTACAACAATATGAATGGCACCAATATTTTTAACCAACAGATCTAAGACAAAATCTTGTGCATCCAATGTTGCAAGTTCAATATCAAATGGAAGAACAAAAAACTGATCAACACCAAACTTTTCTAATAAATGTACTTTGGTGCGAAAGGAATTTAGACGGAACTCTTTTTGCGTTGGATTAAAAAACATTCTGGGGTGCGGTTCCATGCTAAACACTGACAATGTTGTCTTCATCTCATTTGCGATTTTACCCGCTATTCCGATGACCTTTTGGTGGCCTTTATGGAAGCCATCAAAATTACCTAACACGATTACCGAGCCTCGACACTCATCTGCTATATTATCAGCATGCCTGAATATTTTCATGAAAATTTGACTTTATTAATAATTTTGCTTTTGTCTAAAATATAATAATTCAACACACAAATTGATGCTGAATATTGTTTATAGTCATTTTTCTTTGTATTTTCTTATAATTTTTATCTTTTTTTCATAATAATTACTTTTATCTCACTTCTATTAACCCTTTTTTTAATATCTAGGGTTAATTTCAATACATTCGTTGGTAACAAACAATCGAACTACCAATAAATAATAATATTAACCTTTTATATGAACAGGGAAAAATATGGCCGTAGATATGTCATTATCCATCTTAATAGTAGATGATTATAAAACCATGCTGAGAATCATTCGAAATCTTCTTAAGCAACTTGGATTTCATAACGTTGATGAAGCAACAGACGGAGCAGAAGCGTTAAACAAACTACGTGGCAAAAGCTATGACTTGGTCATATCCGATTGGAATATGGAGCCCATGACGGGTTATGAACTTCTCAAAGAAGTCCGTTCTGATGACATGCTCAAATCGTTGCCATTTATCATGGTTACAGCTGAATCAAAAACAGATAACGTAATTGCCGCAAAAAAAGCGGGTGTTAATAATTACATTGTTAAGCCATTTAACGCAGCGACACTCAAATCTAAACTTTCTAGCGTACTTGGAGAATTTTAATGTCTTCAGGATTATTGCCAGACCATATTGGTCCACTTGTTAATCGGTTACGTTCGGGCGATCATCTTCCAATTGCACTGCCTGATGTAGCTGCAGTTACTGAAGTTTTAATGCGATCTTTAGAAAGTTACTTTAAATCCATTGACCTTACATTATACAAAGAATGTCAAGATCTGGCCGATTACATCGAAGATGCTAGGTCAGAAATTTCATCTTTATCTCCAGATCATGATGATAGTGCCGGCATCCCGCGTGCAGGACTAGAACTAGACGCGATTGTCGAAGCCACAGAATCTGCGACAGACACAATTATGCAAGCTGCTGAAGATATTATGTGTTTTGAAACTGAGGATTTCGTTAAATACAAAGAAGACGTCAATAACGAGTTAATGAAAATATTCGAAGCCTGTTCTTTCCAAGATATCACAGGGCAAAGAATTAGTAAGGTTGTCAAAACGCTTAATGACGTAGAAGAACGTGTTGGTAAGCTTATTTCAATCCTTGGCATTACTAATCCAGGTATAGGATCTAAAGACGCGAAACCAATTTTGGACCCATCAACAGGTGAATATGATGATGATGATCTACTTAATGGTCCGGCACTTGTCGGAGAAGGTATTGATCAAAGTGAAATTGATAATTTACTAGATGAAGAAGATTCAAATACTTTTGACGAAGTTCCTAAAGAAACCGTTGCGTCTGAAATTGTTGAAGAAGAAGTGATTGCTGAAGAAGATTCAAATACTTTTGACGAAGCTCCTATGGAAACCGTTGCGCCTGAAATAGTTGAAGAAGAAGTAATCGTTGAAGAAGGAATTATTGCTGAAGTAGAAGCGATTGTTGAAGAAGAAAATATTGCTGAAGTAGAGACTACACCTGAACTTGATCCCGTGACAGACCCTACTCCAATGGTTGAACAATCAGCGGCACCAGTTGAAATAGCTAACGAAGATAACAATAAAGAAACTTCACAAAATGACATTGATAATTTATTCGGATAAACTCGCCGAATAATAAAAAATTAAAGATTGTTCATTATATCGCTGCTTAAAACGGGCTCCCCGAACAAGTAACCTTGGCCTATGCTAATGCCGCAATCAAGTACCTCTACCAGTGTAGGATCAGTTTCAATTTTCTCGATAATGACTTCTATTTCAAAACGCTGATACGACTCTTTAACATCCGCACGATCAATATCAATTCTTTCATCTAGAAAAAGCTTGGGATTTATTTTAACATATCTAAAGTATCGTGATGCTAAATCCGATAGATCGTGATTTAATATCACCACGTTATCCATAGAAAAACGAAACCCACGTTTACCTAATTTTGCTAAAGAATTCCATATTGCGTTAGGTTGGCGTTCGACATCTTGTTGCGTGAACTCAAACACTAACCGATCTGATAATTCATGATTATCCAACATGAAGTCGACAAATTGTGGGAAAAAATCTTTATCATTTAAAGAAACAGAAGAAA
>JABIPV010000069.1 GCA_018699075.1 Kordiimonadaceae bacterium
AAACATACAATATCCCATTAAAGCGGCCGCAATTTCAGGATTAGAATAATTTACTGTCCCGACTTTACCAGTTTCCAAATCAAATACTTTTAGTGAAACAGAGATGGGGGGGCCCTCTTTTACATCTACATCATTAATATTTTCAACGTTGAATATAAGTTTTTGTCGCGCAGAAAATTGCATTAACGCAATCTTCAGCTCACTTTCATCAAAATATATATTTCTTAGTTCACGAGGCATTTTTTGCTCTCCCCAATAATCACTTAAACATTTATAGTATATATTACTTTAATATTATTCAATGGTTAACAAGTAGTTAATTCTTGTTATTCTGAAAAAATAATAAATATTTACAAATATTCTATACTAACTATATGATATGTTTTTGAATAAATAAAGGTCATGAGATATGTCAAAATATATTTTCTTATTCTTTTTATGCTTTTTATTAATTAATCAAAATTCTTACGCTCAAGATACAATTAATAATGCGCCGTTAATATATCAACCTAACCCTGATAGCCCAATTTTAGAAAGAAATCCAGCCTTAACCGGTGAAGGCGAAGCATTTGATTTCTTAATTGGGGACTGGGATGTTGTCATTAAATGGCAAGATAACGAACCATACCGAGCTAAATGGCATAATCACTGGGTAATTGATGGCCGTGTTGTAATGCAAGAATGGCGGGGCCCTACTCTAACGGGCGCAGAATTAAGATTTTATGATATCAAAAGAAAAACCTGGACCGGTCAAAACATTTATGCAGAAGGGGATTGGCGCAAAACTGTCGCTAAAACTGTCGGTGATAATTTAGAAGTCACCATCTTCGGCAAAAACGCTTCCCGAGGTGATTTTTTAAATAGAGAAACCTATTTTAATATTGAAAATAATAGCTTCGAAATGAAATCTGATATTTCTCTTGATGAAGGAAAAACATGGAATACCGGTGATTATAGTATGGTCGTTACAAGAACTATTGATTAATAACACCATGCGCACTATATCCCCTTTATGAATAGTGAAATTACGATAGGTATATTGATAGCAGGCCTGACTTTATTGGCTTTTGCTTTTTATAAATCCCGACAAATCAAAGAAATCGATAGCCCATGGTCCGTACCATGGCATGGAGTGATGTTTATCAGCATTCTTTTTATATTATTAATGATAAATCACCTCTTCACACTCTACGCATAAACCATCAACTAAATTGGCCATTGATGATGTTGTTCCTTTTCAAGGTTTTGTGCATCCTTCACAGCAATTGCAGTCATATTTAATATACCACGGGCACTGACTCCTGGTGTCACAATGTGTGCTGGAAGCGCTGCACCAAGTAAAATAGGTCCAACTAACAATCCTCTTTCCACACTTTTCACAAGCCCAAGAGCACTATTCGCACTATCAAGATTAGGGAAAATCAACAAATTCGCCGCCCCCGTTAACACGCAATCATCAATCATTTCATTGCGAAGATCTTCATTTAACGCCGCATCAGCATGCATTTCCCCATCAATCTCTAGACCAGGAACTCTTTCCCTAAGAATCTTCACTGCTTTTTGCATTTTAACAGCAGAAGGCGCTCTAGAAGATCCAAAATTTGAATGAGATAAAAGTGCCACTTTTGGCTTAATACCGAATAACTCAATTTGACGAGCGGCTGCGATAGTACTTTCAACAATTTGCTCAAGCGTAGGATCAACGTCCATAAACGCGTCAGCAATAAACAACGTTTGCTGCGGCAAAATAAGAACACTCACCGTAGATATTTTATGCGCTGGAGTTTTTCGGCCAATAATATCGATAATATACCTAATATGAAAATCAAACCGTCCATAAGTTCCGCATATCATCGCATCCTGATAGCCAAGCTTTACGGCCATTGCTGCAATCACCGTTGTGTTGGTACGAATAATGGTTCTTGCAGCTTCCTTTGAGACCCCTTTGCGGCCGACTATACCATGATAAGCATCCCAAAACTCATGATAACGATCATCATGATGCGGGTTAATTACTTCATAATCCGTATCCTGTACAAGTCGCAGTCCTAGTTTTTCAATCCGCCTGGCAATAATATCTGGCCGTCCAACGAGTGTCGCTTTTACGAATTTCTCATCTACAGCCGCCTGAACGGCGCGAAGGACGTTCTCATTTTCACCTTCTGCAAATACAACACGTTTGGGATCCTTCTTAGCGTCTTCAATAATCGGCTGCATCAACATATTTGATTTAAATATGAAATTACCTATTTTTTTGCGGTAGGCATCCATATCTTTAATCGGCCGCTTGGCAACACCACTATCCATAGCCGCTTGCGCAACAGCAGGCGCCACTTCAAGTATAAGTCGCGGATCAAATGGTTTAGGTATTATATATTCTGGACCAAATTTTAAATCTTCACCGCGGTACGCATCAGCCACTTCATCGGAACTTTCTCGATAAGCAAGGTCAGCTATCGCCCACACACAGGCCTTTTTCATTTCATCATTAATGGTTGTCGCACCAACATCAAGAGCACCACGAAATAAAAACGGAAAACAAAGCACATTATTAACTTGGTTCGGATAATCAGACCGCCCTGTTGCTATCACCGCATCTGGACGCGCTTTTTTACATTCTTCAGGTGTAATTTCTGGTGTTGGATTAGCAAGTGCAAGAATAAATGGTTTATCCGCCATTTTCTTTACCATTGCTGGTTTCAAAATGCCTGGCGCTGAAAGTCCTAAAAATACATCGGCACCCCCAATAGCATCATCAAGAGTACGATCTGACGTTTCGCGGGCATAACGGTCTTTATATTTATTCATGTCTTTTTCACGGCCAACATAAACCACCCCTTCAATATCAATAACGGTAACATTTTCAGGTTTAAGGCCGAGCGTTACAAGCAAATCAAGACATGCGAGAGACGCAGCCCCTCCTCCTGTTGCCACAAGTTTCACATCTTCCATTTTTTTATCTACTACGCGAAGGCCATTTGAAATAGCAGCTCCGGCGACAATTGCTGTACCATGTTGGTCATCATGGAAAACAGGGATATTCATTCTTTCCTTCAAAGCTTCTTCAACAACAAAACATTCTGGTGCTTTAATATCTTCAAGATTAATGGCGCCAAAAGTAGGTTCCAAGGATGCAATAATTTCAATTAATTTTTCGGGATCGCCTTGATCAATTTCAATATCAAAAACATTAATACCGGCAAATTTCTTAAAGAGAACAGCTTTTCCTTCCATAACAGGTTTTGAAGCCAACGGTCCAATATTACCAAGACCCAATACAGCAGTACCATTAGTGACAACACCGACGAGGTTTGCGCGGATTGTCATATTCGCTGCTTCCTCAGGATCCTCTACAATTGCTTCACACGCATATGCAACACCCGGTGAATAGGCACGTGCCAAATCACGTTGGTTAGCGAGCGGTGTGGTGGGGATAATTGCCAGTTTTCCTGGTGTAGGTTCAGTATGATAACGAAGTGACGTTTCTTTTAATTTATCAACCATTTATATATGTCCTATTATGATTGAGTAAATTTATAGCATTTATAAAAAAAGGGAAGGACAATCAGTCCTTCCCTAAAAAAAAGTTATTTTAAAAAGTTAAAGTACGACAGGCACATAGTTAAGGCCAAGATCATCCGCAACAGCTTCAAAAGTTACATTTCCATCTTGAATATTAACACCGTTTTTAAGATGCGCGTCATCGGCACATGCTTTCTTCCAACCTTTGTTTGCAAGCGAAACAGCAAAAGGAAGCGTCGCATTATTGAGTGCATATGTAGATGTATGTGCAACTGCACCCGGCATATTAGCCACACAGTAATAAACCACACCATCAATAATGAATGTAGGATCAGAATGAGTTGTTGCTTTTGAATTTTCAAAACAACCCCCTTGGTCAATTGAAATATCAACCAATACTGCGCCGCCTTTCATTTTCTTAGCTGTTGCAGCAGATACAAGCTTAGGTGCAGCGGCACCAGCAACAAGAACCGCGCCCACAACCAAATCAGCCTGTAAAACGGCTTCTTCAAGAGCATGGCCCGTAGAATAAACAGTTTTCACTGTCCCACGGAAACGTGCGTCTAAATGACGCATTTGATTAATGTTACGGTCAAATACTGTAACATCTGCGCCAAGACCTACAGCCATTTCAGCCGCATTCATTCCTGATACACCGCCACCAATGATAACTACTTTCGCAGGGGCAACACCCGGCACACCACCGAGCAAAATACCACGACCACCAGATGCTTTTTCAAGGGCATGTGCGCCAGCTTGGATTGACATACGTCCCGCAACTTCACTCATGGGAGCAAGAAGAGGAAGTGATCCATCATCCGAAGTTACCGTTTCATAAGCAATCGCCGTACAACCAGAAGCCATCAATGCTTCTGTTTGTGGCTTATCAGCAGCCAAATGGAGGTAAGTGAACAGTAAATGATTTTCGGTAAGCATTGCGCACTCATTTAATTGAGGCTCTTTAACTTTTACAATCATTTCCGCTTTAGCAAAGACTTCCGCTGCAGTAGCGATTATTTCGCAGCCAACGGCTTCGTAATCGGCATCACTAATACCAATACCCATACCAGCACTTGTTTCAATGATCACACTGTGACCGTGACGGATAAGTTCAGACGCGCTAGAAGGCGTTAGGCCAACGCGATATTCATGGACTTTAATTTCTTTTGGACAACCGATAATCATAACTATATTTCCCTATTTAAATTGTGATATTTGATAAAAGTAATATAGCGCAGATTAAAAAAATTATCCTTGCGTTGTTTATTAAAAAAACATTGATTTTTCGCATAATCTGTCGTAATAAGTGAATTATGAGACATAAATTTCGAAGTTTAAAACTTGATAAGATTGATCATGCTATTATTCATGCACTGCAGAATGACGGAAGAATCAGCAATTCAGACCTTGCAGATAAAGTCGGCCTGTCTCAATCGGCTTGCTTAAGACGGGTTAAAGGACTTGAAAAAGAAGGTGTGATTGAAGGTTACGTGGCGATCATGAACCAAACTGCCGCTGGCATGCCCGATAATGTATTTGTCCAAGTCACTGTGGAAAAGCAAACCAAAGAACTTCTTGCTGAATTTGAACGCCAAGTGATTGACTGCCCGCAAATAATGGAATGCTACCTTATGAGTGGCGATGCAGATTATATGCTTCGCGTTATTGTTTCCGATGCATCGGATTATGAAAAACTTCATATGGACGTTCTAACGGCTCTACCCGGGGTCAGTCAGATTAAATCCAATTTCTCTCTACGCACAGTTACTAAGAAGAACGACATACCGTTTAATTTATAACTCTATACCCTTATATTTAAACTTGCCCCATTCTGCGCCACATGTTAAATCCTGTGCCAACGATTCAACATTCAATTACGCTATTAAATTACACTATGGGAAATACACGATGATTCCACGTTATTCACGCGAAGTAATGACTTCTATTTGGGAACCACAAGCAAGGTTTCAAATCTGGTTTGAAATTGAGGCACACGCCTGTGACGCTCTTGCTGAGCTGGGTGTAATTCCAAAGGAAAGCGCAAAAATCATCTGGGAAAAAGGTAATTTCGATATTGACCGCATTGATGAAATTGAAAAAGAAGTAAAGCATGATGTAATTGCGTTCTTAACTTCATTATCAGAATATATCGGCCCTGAAGCACGCTTTGTTCACCAGGGTATGACTTCATCAGATGTACTTGACACTTGTTTAAGTGTTCAAATGGTCAAAGCAGCTGACATCCTTATTGATGATGTTGAAAAGCTTCTTGTGGTGCTTAAGCGCCGCGCTATGGAACATAAAATGGATGTCTGTATAGGTCGCTCACATGCAATCCACGCTGAGCCCGTAACATTCGGTCTTAAAATGGCCGAAGCATATGCGGAGTTTGACCGGAACCTAAAACGTCTTAAAAATGCCCGCGAAGAAATCGCCACCTGTGCTATATCCGGCGCGGTTGGCACATTCGCCAATATCGACCCTTATGTTGAAGAACATGTTGCTAAAGCACTTGGCCTGACGGCTGAGCCAGTTTCAACTCAAGTAATCCCACGTGACCGTCACGCCATGTTCTTTTGCACACTCGGTGTTGTCGCCTCATCAATTGAGCGCCTTGCCGTTGAAGTGCGTCACCTGCAACGTACAGAGGTTCTTGAAGTTGAAGAGTTCTTCTCTAAAGGTCAAAAAGGCTCAAGCGC
>JABIPV010000086.1 GCA_018699075.1 Kordiimonadaceae bacterium
AAAGATATTGTTGCAACGGGTAAAAAGGTTGTGGTTATCGGCGGTGGCGATACGGGTTCAGACTGTATTGGCACATCGTTTAGACAACGTGCCGTATCCGTGACCCAACTTGAAATTATGGCAGTTCCCCCTGCGCAAGAAGATAAAGGTACTACCTGGCCCAATTGGCCCCATATGTTCCGCACATCAACGTCACAAGAAGAAGGCGCAGACCGTGATTTTAGCGTTGCGACAACTGAATTTATTGGTGACGAGGAAGGTAATGTTGCCGCCATTCGTTGTCACGAAGTTGATGAAAATTTCCAAAAAATTGAGGGTAGCGAATATGAAATGGATGCAGACCTCGTGTTACTGGCAATGGGTTTCACTAACCCAGTGAAAGAAGGTTTACTTGAGCAACTTTCTGTCTCTCTAGACGGGCGCGGGAACGTGAATGCGCCAACAACACATTATAAGACCGATGTTGCAAAAATATTTGCAGCCGGTGACATGCGTCGTGGGCAGTCCTTAGTGGTTTGGGCAATACGTGAAGGCCGCCAAGCGGCTCAAGCTGTCGATGAATTTTTAATGGGACATTCTAATTTACCAAGGTAACCATTTTTACCAATTAATTTCTTAAGAGGCGTTATAAAACTTATAACGCCTCTTTTTTATTATCTGTGTGGCTAATTATAATTTTGCATGTTATATGACCTTTTTAAGGATGGATATTATGACAGACTTACAAATTAGAATTGACGCACTTGAAATTAAAGCCGCCCATCAAGAGCAGCAAATACAAGACTTAAGCGAAATGGTTTCCAACCAATGGAAAAACATTGAGAGGCTTGGCGGTCAGCTCTCGAAAGCTACTGCTAAAATCGAAAGTCTAGAAAATAGCGAACCTAATTCAGCACCAAGTCTGGCTGATGATAAACCACCACATTATTAAAAGGACTTTAATATGAAGCTCAGTTTTATAGGTCTAGGTGTCATGGGATTTCCAATGGCAGGGCATTTACAGAATGACGGCCATGATGTTTGTGTTTATAACCGTACGTCGGCTAAAGCAGAAGCATGGGCCAAAGAATATGGCGGAAATTTTGCGTCTACGCCAAAACAGGCCGCTCAAGATGCAGAAATCGTCTTTGTCTGCGTCGGTAATGATAATGATGTAAGGTCGGTTGTTTTTGGTGATGAAGGTGCATTGGCGGGGATGGATACAGGATCAATACTCGTTGATCACACCACCACTTCAGCCAATTTAGCCCGTGAGTTAGGTAACCAGTGCCAAGTAGAAAATATAGAATTCCTTGATGCGCCCGTGTCCGGTGGGCAAGCTGGTGCAGAAAACGGCGCGCTTACCATAATGATTGGTGGCAATGAAACTTCCTTTGAAATAATTGATCCTGTTCTGAATTGTTACGCAAAGAAAACCAAGCTATTAGGCCCTGTTGGCTCGGGTCAACTAGCAAAAATGGTCAATCAAATATGTATTGCCGGCGTGGTCCAGGGGTTATCGGAAGCCTTAAATTTTGCCATGAGTACGGGCCTAAATCCAGATGATGTAATTGACGTTATTTCAAAGGGTGCTGCCCAATCTTGGCAAATGGAAAACCGTTCCTCAACCATGGTCAGAGATGAATTTGACTTCGGCTTCGCTCTCGACTGGATGCGCAAAGATCTGGGTTTTGCTATAGATGAAGCAGAAAAAAATGATATCCCCCTACCCGTAACGAAATTAGTTGACGGCTACTATAAACAAATTCAAGAAAATGGTGGCGGTCGCCAAGATACTTCCGCTTTAATTACATTACTTAATAAAAGGTCTAAGCAATGAACACTGGATATTCTCGTGATTCTTATACAAAATTAACCTCAATAGTACGGGGTTTTAAAAGAAGTTGCCCCCACTGCGGACATGGAAAAATATTTAATGGCTATTTAAAATTATTAAATACCTGTTCAAATTGCGATGCCCCTACAGGTGAAATAAGAGCCGATGACCTACCACCATATGTTACTATATTATTAGTTGGTCACTTTATCGTACCTATTTTATTATATGTCGAAGCCGAATATCGCCCCGAACTATGGATGCAAATGACTTTGTGGCCTTCCTTGACTTTGTTACTCACTCTCACGGTTTTACCCTTTATTAAAGGCGCAGCTGTCGGTCTTATGTGGCATTTAAATCTAAAAGGCGATGAACATTAATGATCTGAAAGTTCAAATTCATCCTTAAAGCCTGTATCAAAACTCAAGCCTTTTTTAGTGAGTATAATACGATATGGAAACTCTGATTTAGCTAATCCCTTGCGCTCTAGAACCTTCCAAACGACTTCATTGGTAAAGCCACTGGCATCTTTTGCCGAAACCACAAAATTACCTATATGAACATGGTTTCCGTGGGGTTTTGGGAAAAACATTATCGAAACATCATCACTGCCTTCAATTTTTTCTGAAGTTTCAGGATTACGGGCAAGTTCTTGGAATAATGCCAGTGTTCGGCTTTGCAAAGGGTTTAATTTGACGGCTTTTTTGGACATATGTTATTCCTAAAATATACGGTGAAGTAAATATTTACATTTATTCGCCCAGAAATGCATTTCTTTTATCAATAAACTTGATTTTTTACTTAATTCGCAGTAATTGACTTAGGTCAATGTTTTGAAATAATTATAGACTTAATAATACTCAGGAAAGAAAAGGAAGAAGATGGCTAATACAATCAATTTTATCGCGTGCGGGATCGTAACTGTATTTTTACTACTCTCAATCGCATTTGCAGGACCACACTTACTAATGCCTGCAGTCGCAATGATTGTTACTGTTCTTGTTGGCGGCCTATGCATTTATGTTGCAAATGGTTTGATCATTTCTCGAAATAAAATCGAGAAAGAGTGGGAAGCTAATAATCCTGAATGATCAGGATTAACTTTTCTAAGTTAATACCCTGAGTACTTAATACCTGATAAGTACTAAGACTAGGCGTCTTGTTTTTATAAACAAGACGCCTTTTTTTTATACAATTCTCAAATATATTAACCATTCAGTAACTAAAATTACCGTATTCTTTATCTATTAGTAAAAATTACAATCTTGTAGAAAACATAGATTTAAAAGAAGAATATCGATGAAAACCCCTTTTTTAAAATGCCGATTTATGTGCATTATTTTATCCCTATTTTTGCTGGCTACAACAGCGGCAAATACTGAAAGTGCAATTGGTTTATTTGGATCACAAGAATACAAATCATATGATTTGTCGTCGTTCAAAAAATGGACTGACTTAAAAAAACGACAACAAAATTACACTGCTAGCCGTTATAGAAAAAGTAACTTTACCATAAAAAAACCTTGTCGGTTATCACGTCGTTTCAAATGTGTTAGTGAAGAATGGAATGAAGTAATTCTTTCATTAAATAAAGAAACACCCACCATAAAAATGGCAACTATTAACCGTTATCTTAATCAAACCCAGTATGTAACTGATCAAGATAACTGGAAGCAGCAGGATTATTGGGCTTCATTAGATCAGTTCTTTAATAACGCAGGTGATTGTGAAGATTTTGCAATCGCAAAGTATTTCTCGCTAAAGGAACTTGGTTTTGAAACAGATCAAATGCGTATTGTTATCGTTAAGGATACCAAATCAAATATCGATCATGCTGTTCTGTCAGTATATCTTGATGGCTATAATTGGATTTTGGATAATCAAGAACCACAAATTATGTCCGCGAGCAATATTGATCATTATAAACCCATATATTCTATTAATGAAAATGCTTGGTGGCTGCACAAATTTCAATAAAAATTTAACTATCTACAGTTATATATAGGTAGCAACATTTAACATATGAACTATTACGGTTAAACTTAATGTCCGACGTTACTAAAAATGTATATTCAGAAAGTTCGCAAACGCCGAACCAAAGTGAAGAATTATTTGAATTTATCAGATCAATTCGTCGATACTCGAAAGATTATCGCGTTATTCATATGCATTTTTCTATCCTTGATAGACTACATCAGCAACCTCACCATCGTCGTATAATAGCAACCTCATTCAATAAACTGATTAATTCATATGAAGGTAAGATATTCTGGTTGCAAAATTTTGATTTCTTTTTCATT
The DNA here is from genome assembly GCA_018699075.1 of Kordiimonadaceae bacterium. Taxonomy (GTDB): domain Bacteria; phylum Pseudomonadota; class Alphaproteobacteria; order Sphingomonadales; family Emcibacteraceae; genus Pseudemcibacter. Next base: position 4,117 of record JABIPV010000086.1, read on the forward strand.
TGCAAAGGCTGCACCCTTACACAATTAGAACAAGTCAAAATTGACGCTTTAAGGGCTGTTGAAGACAGTCCTATTTTAAAGCAAATTATCAGTCAAAACAAAGATGATGAATTATGTGACTGGTATGACTTGGGAATTGATTATGAAAGGTTTTTATCTCTCGTTGAAGACAT